>JALVCY010000185.1 GCA_027009605.1 Saprospiraceae bacterium | reverse complement strand
CCTACTTGTTCTTTCTTCCTTTTAGGAAGACTTAAAAAATCAACCGTAGCGGTGCTATGCTTGATTTTTTAAGTCTTCCTAAAAGAAAAAATAACTGCGTATTTTGGAGCACTTTATTCTTGCTTCATTACTGGTGTTTGAAAGCCGCCGGATTGTAGCTTGAACATGCTCCAACTGGTTGCCCGAAACATTCTCGAAAGATTAACAAATTTGAGTATTTTACTCGTAAGACTATTTGCGTAAGCAGCTGATAATCAATATTTTACAAAAAATCAATCTATTCCGGTTTGTATTTTGTAAACCCAAAGGCGGCTTCTTACAGAAAATTACAAAATAATTGAATAATGAAAAAATTCTTTTTACTTTTGGTCGCTATCCTAAGCCTAGCTACCGTTTCCATGACTTCCTGCAAGAAAGAGAAAAAAACAGAGCCTTCTTGTCAAACCGAAAACATGAGCTACAAAAATGACATCAAACCGATTTTAGACAAAAATTGTAGTACTTCCGGCTGCCATGATGCTGACTCCGGTCAAGGGGGAATCTTTCTCCACAACTACTCCGGCCTCAATGCTAATGCTGAAAAAGTAGTCCTTTCTATTAAACATGACGAATCTGCTAAGCCGATGCCTTACCCTGTCGGAAAAGAAAAATTAAGTGATTGCGACATTAATAAAGTGGCTGCTTGGGTAGCCCAAGGGAAAAAAGACAACTAAATGAAATTATTTTTTGCCCTTTCTTTGTTGGTCGCCATAGGCAGTTTGACTTCTTGCTATTATGACAATGAAGAAGATTTGTACCCGCAAAACCGGCTTTGTGCCACAGACAGTATGAGCTATGCCAATGACATCTTGCCCGTCCTGAATGCCCAATGCTTGAGCTGTCACAGTGCCGCTGCCCAACAAGGCGGTGTCGATATGGAAGGCTATACTTCCGTAAAAAAATATGTGGACAATCAAAAATTTGTACGCTCCGTCAAACATGACGCCGGGACATCGCCCATGCCCAAAAATTCGGATAAATTAGATGCTTGCACGATTGCAAAGATTGAAGCGTGGATCAATCAAGGCGCTTTGAATAATTAATCGACCCGGACATGAAGAAATTAATCCCTTATTTTTTGGCTTTTGTGGTGTTAGCAGGCGGCTATGGCTACTATGAGTGGAATAGACCACATCAGGATTTAGCTACAGCCAAAGAAGATGTTTCCATTGGTGCAAATGCACTGTTGACTGCCTTTGAGTCCGATGAAAATGCGGCCAATCAGCTTTATTTAGACAAGGTCATCAAAGTTAACGGAGTGATAAAATCCGTCGAGAAGTCAGAATCGGGTGAAATAACCGTTATCTTAGCGACAGACAACGATATGTCTTCGGTTATTTGCAATCTCAATCCTGACGATACCCACCCGCCCAACATGAAGGCCGGACAAAATGTAAGTCTCAAAGGGCTTTGTTCGGGCTATTTGATGGATGTCGTTTTGGAGCGTTGTGCGCTTGCGCAAAAATAAACCCAAGCAGGAAACTTGTCTGAGCATCGAGCAGATTGATAGAATCTTATGATTTTGCCCGGTAGAAAATTGTTGAGTCCACTCCGAAAAGTCGGGTTTTTGAGATGGTTGGAAAAATTGCCAAATTTTATTCGGGATGCATGCATTCTGTTCAATTGTTGAGCTTACTCCGAAAAGTCGGGTGTAGTGGTTTGTTCTTGAGACTACAAAATTTTATCTAGTTTCTTTAGACAACTAGTGTAATCGGGACAAGGTGTCGCCCCGCTGGGGCTTCCTGTATTGTGCGATGTTGTCTGTTACAAAGGTGTCGCCCCTACGGGGCTGACAACTGAAAAAATAGCCAAAATACATAAGCCCTAGCCCCAGCGGGGCGACACCTTTGTAAGACTAAAATAGTAGGGATATAGCTCCGTAGGAGCGACACCACACTGCACTAGGGCGTTGTAGCCTAATACAATTTTGTTCAGTGCTTTGATTTCTGGCTAAGTGGACTTTTCGGAGCGGACTCAGCGTTCAATCGTTCAACTGATTATCATAACCAATTGATTATCAATGCTTTCAGTTGGATTGTTCTTGAAAACTTTCCAAAAGTTTAAAACTTTTGGAAAGTTATGTGTCGTAACCATACTTTTAGGAGAGAACTCATTGTTTTAAAAAAAACCTAACTATTTAGGTACCCACTATTTGGGGCAAAAAAAAACCTTTTGGCCATAAAATAGGAGCACCTAAACAGTTAAAAAAAACAACAGTCATGAAGAAATTTTTTCTTTTTGCGGCCTTTGCCGTATTATTTTTGGCGCAAGCCCAAGCCCAAAGATTTGGGACTCGAAAAGCCACCATTAGCTTTCAGTCGGAAACACCGATGGAAAAGATAGAAGCGACCAACCATACAGTCAGTGCAGTTATAGATTCGAAGACCGGTAAATTTCAGTTTGCGGTACTCATCAAGGGATTTCAATTCCGCAAGGCCTTGATGCAAGAGCATTTTAATGAAAATTACATGGAAAGCTCCAAATACCCAAAAGCCAGCTTCAAAGGACAAATCATCAGCGACAAAGAACCGGATTTTTTCCATTCGGGCACGTATGATGTACAAGCCAAAGGCCAAATGACCATCCACGGCGTAACCAAAGAAATCACCGTACCGGCTCAAATCAAAATATCCAAAGCAGGCGCCACCATTTCGGCTCAATTTGATGTAGCCGTAGCAGATTATGGAATCAAAATCCCCAGCCTAGTCAAAAACAAAATAGCCAAGGTCGTCACCGTCAATGTAAGCGGCACCTTGCCTAAATTATAATTTCTCCAACCTAGACTTTGGGGGCATCCGGATAGAAATGGTGCCCCCAAAATCACCCAAAAAAGACAGTCAATGCCATTCGCCAAACCTAGCCTATTCGTTTTATTCGTTTTATTCTTTACGCTCCATCTCCAAGCCCAAGATGACGATTTGTTATCCTCTTTGGGAGAAGAAGAGACGACCACCTTTACGAACGCCAGTTTCAAGACCAACCGGGTCATCAACCTACATTCCTTGGAAAATACCGCACCAGGCGTGATGGATTTTAAGGTATCACATCGCTTTGGCTTTGTGGATCAAGGCTTGTATGATTTGTTTGGTCTGGACAATGCGAGTATGCGTTTGGGTTTTGAATTTGGCTTAACGGACAGGTTGGCGGCCGGATTTGGGCGGGCTTCGTACCAAAAGACCTACGACGGATTTGTCAAGTACAAAATCTTTCGACAAAAAACAGGGCATCAGTCTTTTCCGCTGACCGTCGCCTATGTTGCCACCATGGCGGTCAAAACCATCAAACTAGACGAAACCCAACACCCGCAACTCTTCTCTTCCAGATTAAATTATACCCACCAACTCATCATCGGTCGTAAATTCTCTGATGCCCTATCGTTTCAAGTAACACCGATTTTGGTACACCGCAATATGGTACCGGTTCAAGCTATTGACAACGATTTAATCTATGTCGCCTTAGCCGGACGAGTCAAACTCACCAAGTGGATTTCTGTCAATGCGGAGTATATTCCGTTGGTAGCCGGCGCTATTGACCCGCAATACAAGAATTCATTATCCCTAGGTTTTGATATCGAAACGGGTGGTCACGTCTTCCAATTGCATTTTACCAATAGCACCTCCATGTCGGATCACAGTATTTTCTCAGAAACGGTTGGGGATTGGGGCAAGGGACAAGTGCATTTTGGTTTTAATATCTCTCGTGTGTTTACGCTTTGGAATAAGAAGGGTTAGAAATTTTGTTTATGTGAAAAGGCGTGCCTTTTCACTGCGTCTTCTCTGCATTCTTAAATTTTAACTTTGTTTATGTGAAAAGGCATGCCTTTTCACTACGTCTTCTCTGCATTCTTCTATCTTAACTCCTGTTGGGAAATGCCGTTTCGTTGGTACTACCGAATTCATTCGGGAGATGGTGAACAATTTCAGCCAAATAAATTTGGCTGCTACCAACTCCCCAAACAGTTTGCCAAGTCCAATGTAACGGCTGTTTCAACTGCCGTTGTAGCCATGAGCGCAGCAACATGGCGCCACGGGCAAACCCTAATATAAATCCATATTTTGTGGATTTGTCGGTAGTTCCAAATTTATTTGGAACCAAGATTTTCAGCCAAATAAATTTGGCTGCTACCAACTCCCCAAACAGCTTTCCATATCAAATGTAACGGCTGTTTCAACTGCCGATGTAGCCATGGAGCGCAGCAACATGGCGCCACGGGCAAACCCTAATATAAATCCATATTTGATGGATTTGTCGGTAGTTCCAAATTTATTTGGAACAAG
>JALVCY010000184.1 GCA_027009605.1 Saprospiraceae bacterium | reverse complement strand
AAGGGGCTGATTATCATCTAGTTATAATTAATGATTCTTTTTTTTACAATCAAGATTTATTCTAATTTTTTATGTTAAATCAGTTTGTTATTTGTCGAAATATAGGGGACAAAACCCGACTGCGCCCTTTTTATATTCTAATTTTTTTCTTTCGTTTACCCTGATTGAATCCTATAACTTGTTGATTATCAGTTTTTTAAATTGAACAGTTTGAACAGTTGAACAAGATCTCCAAACAGGATAAAATTTGTCGGTTTTACATCAGAATACTTGTTGGCCCAAACTCAATGGTATAGCAAATACAAAAAAAATCGAGTTGGCACTAAATGTACCAACTCGATTTTCATGTTGTAGGGGATAAACCTAATCTGTATGTAAAAAATTAATAAGCAAACTATTAATTTGTGTGTTGGAATGTCAGAAACGACTCCTGATATTCCAATGCTTAGGCAACGGCCTTCGCAAGTTTGGTTTTCTTTGATTTCTTGTCACTCAAGTCAAAATAAGCTTCTGCGCCCGGCGCACTCAAGATGCTGTGTAGCATTTCCTTGGCTCTGAATAATTGTGCTTTTACAGTACCTAAAGGAATGTTTAGCTCATCTGCAATTTCGTTATAGCTCAATTCTTCAAAATATCTCATTTCAATCATGGTACGGTACTTTGGACTGAGTGTGTTTACAGCTTCCCGCATCAAGTCAATCTTTTGGGTACGGATGATGTCTTCTTCCGGATTTCTTTTGGAATCTTTGATGTTGCGGGCAAAACTAGCATCCGAATCAGGAAGAATCGTGTCATCAATAGAAAGCGTCACCAAACGCTTTTTTCTGATGTGGTCAATGCAATTGTTGATCGCAATCTTAAATAACCAAGTGCTAAAGGCAAATCTAGGCTCATAGCTGGCTAATTTGTTAAAGGCCTTGCCAAATGCTTCCAATGTTAGGTCTTCTGCATCATTCCGGTCTTTGACCATGCCGTACAATTGATGATAAACGGAATAGCGATAGCGATTCATTAGTGTTGCGTAAGAGGATTGGTCGCCGTTGATGGCCTGAATAACCAATTCGTAGTCCTTAGCCGCCTTCTTGGAAAGATTGTGTGTTGTTGCTGTTACTTCCATGATTTCGTTTTGGTACTGATTAAGTAAGGAGTCAGAGCCATGTAGTAAAACGGATAAAGAAAATCCAAAATCGGTATCCAATACCAATCGTTTACTTCACGGAACTTTTTCCTAAATGATGTACACATTAGGACAATAATTAATATCCTGAGTACACTTCCAACAATAGCAACTACCGTGCCAAAGTTGAAAATCAGTAGCAAAACAAGAAAAAACACATAAAAAAAATGGGTGATACTAAAAATTCCGAGCAAAATCTGTATTTTAGGGCGATAATGCTTCCCGGTACTTAAATGCCTTTGTTTTTGCGCAAGCCAAGAAGACCAAGTCTTTTTGGGTGCCGAATACACCACGGCATCGGGCGTATCCACGATAAAGGTATTGTTTCCGGTCGCAACTTCCGAGATAAATAAATCGTCATCTCCTGAAGCCACTTCTAGATGGCTCTCAAAGCCACCGGCTTGATAAAATAGATCCTTGCGGTATAATAGGTTTCTGCCAACGCCCATGTAGGGCTGCTTTATCAAAGCCATACTTATATACTGAAAAGCCGTCAGCAAGGTTTCATATCGCACAAATGCATTGAGCAATCCGCCATAATAAAAATAGGGCGAGTAGCCCAGACCAATGTCCTTTTGGTGGTCGGCGGTCGCCATCATTTCGCTAATCCATTGATTAGAAACAGGTTGGCAGTCGGCATCGGTCAACAGTAGCCAATCATGCGTCGCTTCCGCAATACCGGCACTCAAAGCCTTTTTTTTGCCCACATAGCCTGCATCTTTTTCCGAAAGGTCAATAATGCGTAGCCGGGCATGTTGTTTTTGTATTTCCGAAAGGACAACCAAGCTATCATCCGTCGAATGGTCATTGACCACTATCACTTCATAGTCAGGATAGTCTTGCGACAAAATAGGGGGCAGATACTTGCGTAAATTAGCGGCTTCATTCTTCGCACAAATAATCACCGAAACGGGCAAAGACGAACTCCTTTTTACCCGTAAGGGGTGATGGGTGATGACCTTGCGGAAAATAATTCCCCAATAAATCAATTGTATCACCGTGCTGATGATAAAACCAATGAGAAGAAATTGGAGAAAATAAGGCATGGGATTAGAACGTGTTGGGTGGGGAATGGTTCGGTGTCCTTTGGACGTTCAATTTGCATTCGGCGTTCAATTTGTCCTTCGGCTGTTCAATTTGTCCTTTGGACGTTCAATTTGTTGCTTCGCAACGTTTGCCTTTGGCGTTTGGCTCGCTCTATCATTATATCGTTACGCTTACTCCGAAAAGTCCACTTAGCCAAGATTTAAAGCCTAGAACAAAATTTTATTCTGTTTACCGTAAGTCGCCCTTTCTAAGGGAGATGTAGAGGGTTAACCATAAAAGCGAAAACAGAATAAAATTTTGTGAAGCCAAGAGCAAATTCCAATATCTGACTTTTCGGAGCAAACTCAACAGTTGAACAAGACTTCAAAAAAAAAGATTTTGTGATACCAAGAGCCAACCACGAAGTTAGACTTCCCGGAATTGATTCGTTGTTTCATAATCCATCAGATTTTCCAATCCAAAAGCATCATCGAATAGCAGAAAATAACTATATTGTCGGCAATCTTTTTTTTGAGAAAACCGGTTTGTTCAATTAGCCTAGTAAGTATATTGTTATGACTGTTGAGCAACAAAAAAACTATCAAGATGAAAAATCCCAAAGATGATTATTTGACTCCCGATGAAAAATTGAATCTGGAGAATGAGATGAGAGCTCTAAATTTAGAATTAAATTATGGGGCACAACATTTTTCTAGTGGCAAGCTAAGCCCACAGGAAACCAAAGAATGGCTTGATTTGGTAGAAAAACGAGAAGCGAAGTTTCAAGCGGCCAAAAAGATTCCTATTTATGAGCTTATTGGTAAGCCCAAGTTTATTCCTGCAGATACGATTGCGGATGAGGACTTGGAAGCATCGGTTAAAGAAATCGAGACCTTGTTAGAAGAGCATCAGGTGCTTATAGTACATCCGGAGTATTTGCCAATGCGGGCATGGTATCGTTTTTTGGTAGAAGATTTTTTTGAACACAAAGTGTCGAGTTATAGGGCTCCGACTATTTTTCATACTTATAGCTATGAAGAATTTCGTCATGACGGTCCTGAATTTGCCAGAATGCATGCGCAAGATGCTATTGAAGATATTTTAGACCTAAGTATGGAATATGAAGGTCTTTGGCTAACAGATCCTTGTCGTAGTGACCGGATTATGGTGCCCCAATCTGAAATTTTCAAAAAAGTCGAAGCATTTCGATCGAAGTATCAAAAAATAATTCCAATAGGTTTTTCTCCAATGGAGTTTAAGTCCGGCGGTCCTTCTATGTTTTTTGTTTTTGGGATAGAGTGGGACGGCATCTTGGCCGGTAGTGGCGAGAAAGAGCATTATGAAGGGATGGGAATCTGCCAGATGGCTTGGGAAGAAGGGGAGTGGATGGTGCAAGGTGTTGATATGCCCGGGTTTAAATTTTGACCGGAGTTATTTAAGTTTCAGTATAGCGGTATGACGGTGTAGCGGTGAGTCCGATTCGAAAAGTTCACCATTACATTGGCATATTCAATGAATGGCAGTTTGGAGAAAAAGGATAATAATTTATTAATCAATAAATTTTTAACATGAAAGATTACATTGTGTATTTACTGCTGTTGGTAATTACATCGACAACGGCTCAGCCGACAGTTGATTCGATACCTGTGTTGAAGGCTAAAGCAAATCAAGTGACCAGTTCAATTATTGATTTGTATAGCAAATTTTGTATGATTAACGCAGCTAGTAAAAGTGATGGGGATAAGCTATTAGAATTTGCTCAGGAGTGTGATATAAGGAGAAAGTACGCTCACCAGCTGTTTCGTAATGGTTTTGAATGTATGTCAGAAGATCAAAGAGATGACATTAGAGCATCTTTAAGCAGCTTTTTAAAGCACTCAGATCCATATTTTTTTGAGATGGTTTCACTTTATGATATGTCAGAGTTTGAACCGTTTCTGGAAGCTCATGTGCCAAAAAATAGAAACATTGAAGATAGGTTGGTGAAGGCAATGAAGTCTTTTGGGTCTTATGGTGGACTAAAATTTGAATTAATGTGTATGGGGACACTTGCTCATTTTAATGATAGTGTTGCAGTTGAATTAGTTGATTTGGTTAATAATGCTCATCGTAGGGTTGAAGCATATAGAGCGCAGCATCCTAGGGTTGTGACGCGGACAATAAGTTTCTATATTTTGTTAAAACAAGTGATGGCAAATGTCAAAAGGCGAGACGTGATAATTAAAACACTGCCTTTATTGGATGTGAAGCCGGTATATGTTCATTATGGTGCTCAGGGTATTGTTTTTTCCTATTACCAGCAAGTAATACTTCCATTGGTTGATGATAGTGAACTATATGATTGGCTAGATGAGTTGTTGTCAGAAGATTATAAGGTAGTTCAAGAGGCAGTAGCCAAGATAAAGGCAAAACTTCAAAATGATGATAGTGTCTGGAAGGATTTCGTAAAAAAATAGAAAAAACCATACTTCACACTCCCCAAACAACGTTTCTACACCATTCTAAAAATGATTCTCATAAATCATCATTTTAGTACCATTTTGTAGGGCGAAAGGATGATTTATGATGACGCATTCTAATTACTCAGCAAAAACTATTTTTCATGAAAATGACCTTCTTTCTTTTAGCCTTTTCGTTATTCTTTGTTCAATGTAAAAAGGATGATGTCCCACCCGAGCTAGATAAAACAGTAAAAAAATCAACCATTACCTTTAAATCCGGAGATGATTTGACCATTACGGCGGATACGTATATTGCGGAAGCCAATAGCGAATTTATCCTATTGTGCCACCAAGCCGGGTATAGTCGGGGAGAGTACAAAGATACTGCGGTCAAATTTGGTGAGAATGGCTACAATTGCATGGCCATTGATCAGCGTTCAGGCAACGAAGTCAATGGCGTTGTCAATGAAACCGCCAAAGCTGCGGCCGTGGCGGGTCTGGGTACAAGCTATTTGGATGCGGAAATTGACATTATAGCGGCTATTGATAAGGCGTATGCATTGAATGGCAATAAGCCCATATTTATTTTGGGTAGCTCTTATTCTTCTTCTTGGGCTTTGTTGTTGGGAAAAGACAATCCAAAAGTAAAAGCCGTGGCGGCTTTTAGCCCAAGAGAAAACCTTCCGGGAAAAAATATTACTAGCGAATTGACCGGATACGCCAAGCCCATGTTTGTAACTTCGGCACAATCGGAAACCGCAACGGTCACCAATTTGGTCGTAAATGTACCCGCTCAATATCTGACTCACTACAAATCGCAAAAAGCAGGGATTCATGGCGCTAGCTGTCTGTGGGATACTACCGTGGGGTCTGATGAATATTGGACGGCTATGCTTGGGTTTTTGGAGGCTAATAAGTGATTTGAGTTTTGGTGGGGATTGGACTAAGCTCCGATTGAAAGCAAAAGTTCGGAATAAACATTGAGTCTGCTCCGAAAAGTCACTTTAGCGAAGAATTGAAGCACGGAACAAAATTTTATTCTGTTTACCTTAAGTCCCCTTCTCAAGGGGATAGTTGGGGTTAAAATAAGAGTGCAAACAGAATAAAATTTTGTGAAGCCAATAGCAAACCACTACATCCGACTTTTCGGGGTAAGTTCAGCGGTAGTGCAGTGAATCTGCTCCGAGAAGTCCACTTTGTCACAGGGTAAACGAAAGAAAACTTCTATAATATGTTAGCCTATATGTTCACCATTTCTCGCCCAAATTTTAGCAGCCTAAAGCCAAGAATTTGTAGTATTTCTTAGTGTAAACTTAGTGTTATCTAAAGTGCCCTTAGTGGTAAGGAAAAGTGTAAGGCCTGACCACTAAGTACACGAAGTTGTCACTGAGAATCCACTAAGGTGTTGATTATCAATGAGTTAAATGCCACCTTTGCGTGCATTTTTTTTACTCCCTGTCTAAGATTTTTTTTATTTTTATATTCTATTGTAACTGTTTAGCCACCCTCTATTTTGGTCAAAAAATGCCCTTTATGCGCCTGTTTTTGCTAAAATTTTCTCACGTAGCCCTGCTACGCTTCAAAAATTGTAGCTTCAACATACACAAAAATGCCTATTTTTTGCCTTAAAATAGGGGCACCTAAACAGTTACATTCTATTTTTTTTCTTTCGTTTGCTCCGACCTTGTCAGGAATTAATGCCCTACTAAAGACACCAGCATCAAGAAAGTTCTCCCAAATTAGGTTCAAAGTATTTTCCGATTCTTCGTCCGAATCCGCTGATACATTTCTTCCATTACGGTGATAAAAGAAGTGTCGTTATCCCAAAATGGTGGATAATCACCCTGTTTTTTTATCAATGTGGCGGGCACATTTATGGTAGATGTGGTTTTTGCCTGCTCCGGTAATCGACGACCCATCCAAAATTCTTTTAGGTTGATATTTTTGACTTTCTCTATTTGTGGTCTCGTGTGAAAAGAAGTGGTTTTATTTATTGGGATTTCCTTTTCTTCCATTTCGGATACAAGGAGTTTGCCCAATGATGTTTTGGCGAGTTGTTTCTGTAATTCTTTTTGTTCCAATCCCCGTAATTTGAACATCAAGAAAGGATTGTCGTCAAGTTCAGATGCAAGTAGGTAATAAACACCGGCGATATGTTTGCATGGATTGGCATAATCCGGACAGGAGCAATGGGTAATTAAATCACTACTTTTAGGTAATAAATTTAAATCCAATTCTGAAAAAGCATTTTCAATATGATCTGGCATTTCGTTCATGAGCAGCATAGAAACAAAACTGGCTTTTTCTCCGATTAGCTTAATTACTTTTTTCCAATCACTTTTGGAAATGGGTTTAATTTCAATAGTGGTTTTGTATTCCGGGACTTCGTAAACACCAAAATAGGGGTTTATTCTTCCCAATACGGTTGCGGTGATTTTTCCATCAGCTGACAATTGAAAGTCCAATATCCGACCCGTTCGGGCATAAGTGCCGCCCCGGCTTATTCTCCCGGCGTCCATGTCCCGTTCTAGTGCATCGATAAATACATCACCCCACCAAGTTTTTGTAAAATTTGCCATAATATTATGCCCAGACGGCGTTTTTGTTGAGAGAAATCAAATTTTTAAAGGATTCATTATCCAATTCACTAAGCCAAGATTCGTCATCTCCGACGATGGAGCCGGAAAGTTTTTTCTTTTCTTCAATCATCAAATCAATTCGTTCTTCCAGCGTGCCCATCGTAACAAATTTATGGACGAAGACATTTTTTTCTTGTCCTATTCTAAAAGCACGATCGGTGGCCTGATCTTCAACGGCAGGATTCCACCAGCGGTCAAAGTGGAATACATGATTGGCTTTGGTCAAGGTAATACCTACGCCGCCGGCTTTTATCGAAAGAATAAAAACAGCAGGTGGATTATCTTGGTCTTGAAATTCCAAAATCATCTTTTCCCGTTTTTTTCGAGTGACACCCCCGTGAAGGACGTAGGTTTTATAACGCAATTTTTCTTGGATGAATTGATTCAATGATTCTACAATGGTTTTGTATTGGCTAAAAATCAAGATGCTTTCACCACTTTCAATCGCTTCTTCGACCATTTCTACCAGTCGGCTCAATTTGTGAGAACGAGCCTTTGTAAATTCACTGTTATCTTGCAAAAATTGAGCGGGGTGATTACATATTTGTTTGAGTTTGGCAAGAGAGGCTAGGATTAGGCCTTTTCGCTGAATTCCTTCCGCTTCTTCCATTTGCTCTAGGACATCTTTTACCACGGCTTCATAGAGAGAAGCCTGCTCTTTGGAAAGGGTACAATATACCTTTTGTTCCACCTTTTCAGGCAAATCTTTGATGATGCTCTTGTCCGTTTTCATCCGACGCAAAATAAAAGGTTCTACCAGATTTTTGAGCACCTTTGTTTTGACTAAGTCATTTTCTTTTTGAATCGGCAGCTCAAAGATTTTTCTGAATTTTGCTTGAGTCTCCAAGTAGCCCGGATTCAGGAAGTTGAAAATAGACCACAAATCCATCAGGCGGTTTTCAACCGGTGTCCCGGTGAGTGCCAGCCGGTGTTTGGCGGTTAATTTTAGGATGGCTTTAGTCTGAGCGGCTTTAGGATTTTTGATATTTTGTGCTTCATCCAAGACGATACGTTCCCATTTAGCAGATTGAAATAGTTTTTCATCCCTGCGGATGAGCGCAAAAGATGTAATGACCGTATCGTATTTTGCAATCGTCTTTTTAAATTCTTTTGAATCGGAGATTCGGGTACTACCATGGTGGATTAGATTGGTGAGTTGCGGAGCGAATTTGTTAATTTCGTGATTCCAGTTACCAATGACGGACGTAGGGACGATGAGTAAGGTCGGCAAAACCTTCTTTTTGTCTTCCCGTTCATTGATTAATAAGGCGATAACTTGAATCGTTTTGCCCAGTCCCATGTCATCCGCAAGGCATCCGTTTAGGTTCAAATTTTCCAAATAATGGAGCCAAGACACGCCCCTCTTTTGATAGTCACGTAATTCTCCTTTAAGTTTTTTGGGATTGGGTATGACTTCAAATCGGGTTTTATCTTGGAGTTTGGCCATCATTTCCGCAAGGACTTCATCGTGCTCAAACTCAAACTCTTCGTCATCTGCCGCTAATTTCATTAAGCCTAATACATCAATTTCCGCTTCTTTATCGGCGTGCTTCTCCCAAAAATCAAGCATTTGGCTCATTTTATTTTGGTCTAATTCCAACCATTCGCCCCGAAACTTAACCAGTGAGCTTTTGGCATTCACTAACTCATCCCATTCTTTGGGGCTGACAGGCTGGCCCCCAATGGCCAGTTCATACCGGTATTGTACGATGGCATCTTTTCCAAAAAAACTTTTTCCTGCCGCACTCGTTTTTTTCCCTTTTTTCGAAGAAGTTTTTAATCGAATTTTCGCCTTTCTGCGTCCTTCCGGTGTCCACCAAGTCGGTACGATAACTTTATAGTCAGACTCTTGCAAAATCCACGAACTTTCTTTCAAAAAATCATAAGCATCATCTGTTGTTAGGGTAATTTCTGTTGGTTTATCGGTTTCTAAGCCATCCCAAAGCTTGGGATACATCTTTGCGGCATAGCCCAAATTTAGGACTATATTCTTTTCCAAATCTGCGCCAAATTCCTTTTTTATCCGCTTTTGGGCGGTGGTATTCATTTTCCAGTAATCGTCTAGCCCTATTTGTAGCGAAGGATCTGCTTTGGATTGAAGTTGAAAATGAACCGTCCAATTTTTCTTTTTCGCTTTAGGTGCTTCGAGCTTAAAACAAAAAACAAATGGACTATTGGAATGATGTGATTTTAATTTATGACTCCAAATTTGCCATTGTTTGTATTTCTCCAAAGCCGCATTTGACTTCCAGTAATCTTCATTATTATCAAATCTATATCCATGAAAGCAATCAAACAAAAAGGAATGGGCGATTCTCTTGTCAAAAGCCTGTGTCGAAGGGGTCTTTCGGATGATATGCAGCAGCACATTTTCCGAGAAGTGTTTTAGTAGTCCCTTGCGGGAAAAAAAGCCATTTCCTTTTGGCGGGGTTTCACTGGTGGCCACACAAATTTGTGGCATGATGTCCGCAAAGTTTTGGATTTCTGCATCGTATTTATCGGAGATAATCGCCCAAGTGGGATGAATCTCAAAATGAGTATCATTCTTCTTTCGTCTCCCTTTCGGAACGTCTAATTCTTGATATTTTAAGGCGGGTATATACCGATCTTTCAAAATAAACTCCTTGAATACTTGCGTATAATGATGCCAAAATAGTAATCCGGCGCTCATCTGTATTTCGGAAGAAGAGAAAGAAAAAAGAAAATGAATATCTTTCAAGAGACCAAAAATGCTTTCCAAAGGAACTTGGTAAGACTCAATCTCAAATGTTTTGAATTGATAATCATCCGAATAATCAAAATCCGAAAATTGCATCAATTCATAGGACTTCAAAGGCACTCCATCAACGGCCGGCAAAGTAATGTATTTAGTAGAAATGTGGTTAGGATTAGGGTATGGTAAGCCCAATTTGTCCTTCAAAAAGGTTGCAAGTTCATCTTTTTTCAAGCTTCTAGGATGCTGAACCTTTTTCTTCCTTTTGGGGAATTCTTGGTCGGTCTCCACCCATAGACAAAATGATCCAAGCTGCAGATAGGAATCCGTATCTTGCGGAATCCAAGTTCCATGAATAATTTGCATTTTCTCAAGTTTTGTAGATGGCAAGATAGGATTTTTTTTAGTTTTAGCACTTACTTTGATACCAATTTTTTTGCAAAAAAGGATCTATAAGTCACCCTAGTTGCCTAGAAATCAATGGATTAGAATTTTGTGGAGATTGGAGCAAGCTCTGATTGAAAGTGTCAGAATAGTGGTTTTTTGAAAAAATAAGTAAATTTTGCCCTAAGTTTGATTAAAATTGGACTTACTAAACGTTATTAATCTGATTCTTAATTTATACTGCTCGGAGTTATATCTAGGTTGTTTACAATAATAATCAATACTGAGTCCGCTCCGAAAAGTCCACGCTGCTAAAAACTAAAGCGATGAACAAAATTTTATTTGGTTACCATACGGTTTCCATTAACCAAAGGGATGCCGATAGCTATCGGCAATGGAAGGGTTTTTAAAAAGAAACCAAATAAAATTTTGTGGATCCAAGAGCCAACCACCGCACCCAACTTTTCGGAGCGAACTCAAAAATAAAAGATACTACTTGGAAGGATTTCGTAAAAAAATAGAAAAAACCATACTCCACATCCCCCAAAAAACGTTTTTATACCATTCTAGAAATGACTTAGGATAAAACCCTGAATCTGCTCCAAAAAGTCACTTTAGCCAAGAATTGAAGCACGGAACAAAATTTTATTCTGTTTACCTTTACTCTCCTTTTCTAAGGGAGATTTAGTGGGTTAAAATAAGAGCGAAAACTGAATGAAATTTTGTGGAGCCAAGAGAGAAATCAAAAATTAATTTTTAGGGGTAAGCTCAACATTAGAGGGATAGCGCTGACGATGTTGATATGATTATATCAGGCAAAGAAGCCGAAAATAATGAAAGTATAACAAATAAGGCTTTAGAATGACACCGTCGAAAGATGTAATGATGGGATGAGTATGCTAAGTCTTAGTTATGCTTGGGAAGTTGAATAGTTCTTTTGGGTGGTTTTTTAATGCTTGAGCTATTTCAAACACTTGGCTAATGCTAGTGTTTATGATACCACGTTCAATCCGACTGATTTGCCTAATTCCCAAATCGGCATCGTTGGCTAGTTGCTCTTGGGTAAATCCCTTGTCTTTTCTAATTTTACGAAGGTTTTGTCCAAAAGACTGGATAAATAATATGTTTTTTGAGTAGCCCACGTGGCAAAAGTGCGACAGGGAAAGAGAAAAAATATAGGCAAATTTGCCTATATTGAATATTTTACTTATCTCTGCGGTTGTAGATGTTGGAATTAGATTTTTCCTGCTAGGATATGGTGCGAAATACGGCTATTTTTTTTGTAGTAGTTGTATTTGTTGAATATATTTTGCACCCTCGTAATCGTAGTAGATGATTATAGCGAAACAGAATGGTAAAAAATGTTGGAATTATGAATAAATATTTTTTTGGTTTTTTCTTTATGGGTTTCTTTTTTATGTTTGGTTGTAAGAGTCAGCAAAAAGTGACTAAAAAATCAGATTTTAACATAGAGCCAAATCATTTAGCTACTCGAAATGATACCACAGATTATCTTAATGGGGTTAAAAGAATAAAAAATTTTCAACTCTATTCAAGAAAAAGTGGGGAAGGTGCTTATAGAGGTGAGCCTAAGATTGAGTTTTTTGGTGGAACTAATAAGGTAAAAGCTAGTGTTCCTTCTTTAGATGCAGTGTCTTTGTTTGGGGACTTGGAGGTTGAGTTAAAATATTTAGATGGATATGGCGAGAATACTTATTTGCTTAAGTACGATACAAAAAACCAAGGCTTTTTTGTCAATAGTAAATATTTCTCCAATCCAGATTTCGCACCAGCTGTGTTGTTTGATTTATCATATGAAGTGCAGAATGATGTTGTTATTGCAAAATATACTTATTTTGCTTTGGAGCCTAATGGAAACGACTTGTTTGGAGCAATGTCCGAAGCCATTGTTTGGGATTCAATTGGTAAAGAGATAGGTCGGTTTACCATGGAAGGTCAGATTGCAGAAATTGGTATTTCAAAGGATTTAAATTTTTTGTATGCCTCAACTGGCGGAATGATTAATGAAGATGCTAGGCATCCTACAGCTTTTTGGGCTTATGACTTAACTAAAGCGCAATTAGTATTTACAAGAAAGGAAAAAAATGGAGAGTGTATTCATGGAGGAGTAATTGAAGGGACAAATCGCGGAGTTATGACCATTGGGGCGAGCTGTGCAAATAGAAGAGGAAAACATTCTGTTTTTATTTTTGATCACTTAAGGAATGTGATATATTTTTCTACTTTAGCAAAAGAATGTTGGCAAGATCAGTCTTATTTAGCCGAAACATGGGGTGATCGGTGTGATTGTTATTCAGATGATGGTAAAAAATTCACTTTTTTTTATGAAAAGGATTTTCAATCAGAAGTGTACTTAAAGAAATAAAAAATATGAATCAGAAAATAAAATTAATACTAGCAGTTATATTATGTAGCGTTCAGTTATTCTCTCAAAATTATTCGGTGGAGTATTATAATTGCACTACATGCAATGCTGGAAATCATGATAACATCAATGCGGTTTTTGAATATAGTGACAATCCTATTAAATTTTTGACAGAATATGTTAAGTCAGATTATGGACCTAGAGATACCGGTTCAGACCATTATGATTGGCATGGAGGAATAGACTATAGCTCAGAAGCAGGAAATGCAGATTTTGGAGACGGGATAGTCTGTATTCGAGATGGTGTAGTCCATTCTTTAGGGCGAAATAGGTATATAGGTAGTCAAATTAAAACTGTCGGATAAAGTCGTTTGAGCTTAATTCGAGCATCGTTAGCTGTAAATTGCCAATCCACGTCTTTTCGCTCACTATTCCTTTTTTCCGTCCACGCCTGAACTTGTAATTCCAATTCTTCTTTTGTAGCAAAACGTTTTTTTAATGCCTGAGTAGATAAAACACTAAGTTCACATTCTGCAATATTAAGCCAAGAACCATGTTTGGGCGTATAGATTATTTCTAATCTATTCCTTATTTCTCTTGCTCTTGTAGGGTTAAAAACTTTGTATAGATTATGAACTTTATGAGAAGAAAGGTTATCCATTATCACCGTTACTTTTTCTGCATCTGGATACATTTCTTCAACAATATAGCCCATAGTTTGTGCCCATTTAACTCCTGTATGACTCTCTTCTACAAATACTTCTCTTCTTCCTCCAAGCGGTTGAGTAATCATAAATATTTCTGCTGAACCTTCTCGTTTGTACTCACAATCTTCATATTTAACGCCTTTGTCATCCATATATGAACAGCGCAATTCACTGACCAATTGCTTGGGCGATTCGTCAAAACAAACAACTGGTTTTTTTTCATCGTATGGACGTGCATAAGCATATAAAACATTCTCCATGGCACACACAAACTCCGAATCCACCTTGGGGATTACCCATTCTGCTACTCGCCAAGGCTTAATTTCGTTTTTTTTAATATCTGACGAACAGTTTCATGGCTTATGCTTTCTACATAATTCAATTCCACCATCTTATCTGCCAATAAGCGTAACGTCCAGTCACTACGTCCTAATTCAGGCTCACTACATCGAAGCGCAATCAAGTTAGCCTCCACTTCTCCATCAAATATTTTTTTATGCAAATTTAAACGGGGTTTGCCATTCAAAGCAACATCTAGTCCTTCTAGTACATACCGTTCTCGTAACCGTTCTATCGTTCGTGTGCTGACTTCATATTGTTGCGCTATTTGAGCATCAGTCCATTTTTTTTCGCCTTGTCGATTTGCTGCCAATAGTATTTTACAACGTCTAACTATTTGGCTTGTCGATTTGCGCTTCTTTGCAATGTTTTCTAGTTTCGTCTTTTCTTCGGTTGTTAAATCAACATGGTAGATTTTCCTGGGTATGGTTTTTTCTGCAAAGGTACTAATTTAGTCCGACATAACCAACTTGACTATATGCTAAGAGATATAGCACCTATTAAAATAGACGTTACAAAGGGGCTGTACTTTTTTAATCAATAAGAGATAGTGTCTAAGGATTTCGTAAAAAAATAGAAAAAACCATACTCCACATCCCCCAAAAAACGTTTTTATACCATTCTAGAAATGACTTAGGATAAAACCCTGAATCTGCTCCAAA
>JALVCY010000183.1 GCA_027009605.1 Saprospiraceae bacterium | reverse complement strand
AATTTTTGTTAGAAAATGCCCTTTTTGCGCCTGTTTTTGCTAAAATTTTCTCACGTAGCCCAGCTACGCTTCAAAAATTGTAGCTTCAACATCCACAAAAATGCCTATTTTCTACCTAAAAATTGGGACACCTAAACAGTTACTAACTTTTTTGCAAAAATTCTGGAAATTATACATGCAGCCAAGCAAATGTAGTATCTTTTTCTCGGTCTTGTGCGAACGGCTTGGCTCACCAATCTCTCCGTCTTTTTTCGACTTCGTCGTCAAAAGGCTACGAGCTTAGCGATCCGGTGAGTGGACGTTTTGAATCGCTAAGCTTGGAGCGCAGTAATCTTGCTCCCAATCCCCAAAATACAGCAAAAAAAGACACTTTTTTCTAACCCAATAAAATATATGACCACTTTTCAAAAGTTTTAAACTTTTGGAAAGTTCAGTATATTTTTTTCCTTACCTTTGGCGATAATTCATGAATAAACCAATTAACAACCATGCAATACGATATCATCATTGTGGGAAGCGGTCCCGGGGGTTACGTCGCCGCCATTCGTGCGTCCCAATTAGGTTACAAGGTAGCCATCGTTGAAAAAGAATCTTTAGGGGGGATTTGCCTAAATTGGGGCTGTATCCCGACCAAAGCTCTCCTAAAATCAGCCCAAGTCAAAGAATATATGGATCATGCCGGAGACTATGGACTTTCGGCGGGTAGCGTCAAGGTGGATTTTACGAAAGTAGTAGAGCGCAGCCGGGGCGTAGCCGAAGGGATGAGCAAAGGAGTCCAATTCTTGATGAAAAAGAACAAAATCACCGTCATCAACGGCTTCGGCATCTTGAAAAAAGGCAAAAAAGTCGAAGTCACCGACGATAAAGGCCAAAAAACCATCATCACCGGCAACCATATCATCGTAGCCACCGGCGCAAGAGCCAAACCTTTGCCCATTGCTCCCATCGACGGCAAAAAAATTATCGGTTATCGCCATGCCATGGTGCTCCCCAAGCCTCCTAAAAGAATGGTCATCATCGGAGCCGGCGCAATTGGAGTAGAATTTGCTTATTTCTACCATGCCATGGGCACCGAAGTGACTATTGTCGAATTTTTCCCGCAAGGGCTACTCCCTCGAGAAGATAAGGACGTGTCTAGAGAATTGGGCAGAATCTATAAGCGCAAAGGCATCAAAGTCATGGCCAATAGCGCCGTAGAAAAAGTCGATACCAAAGGCCGCTCCTGCAAAGTCACCGTCAAAAATCGCAAAAATGAAAAAGTCGAAGAAATAACTTGCGACGTAGTCCTTTCGGCGGCAGGAATCGCCCCCAATACGGAAGGCATCGGCCTGGAAGAAATAGGCGTAAAGACCACTCGCGGATTTATTGAAGTGGATGAATTTTACCGGACCACCGTGCCGGGGGTTTATGCCATCGGCGATGTGATTCCGACCGCCGCTTTGGCGCATGTAGCTTCCGCTGAAGGCATTGCTTGCGTGGAAAAAATCAAAGGAATGGACGTGCATCCTATCGACTACAACAACATCCCGTCCAACACCTATTGCACTCCGGAAGTGGCTTCTGTAGGCTATACCGAAGCAGCCGCCAAAGAAGCCGGTTATACGGTCAAGGTCGGCAAATTTCCTTTTTCGGCTTCCGGAAAAGCTAGTTCGGCAGGAGATAAAAGCGGATTTATTAAACTCGTTTTTGATGAAAAATATGGTGAATTGCTTGGTGCCCACATGATTGGTGCCAATGTGACGGAAATGATTGGCGAAATAGTGGTGGCCAGAACCTTGGAAACCACCGGCCACGAAATCATCAAATCCGTGCATCCACATCCGACCATGAGTGAAGCCATTATGGAAGCCGCCGCCGCCGCTTATGGCGAAGTGATTCATTTATAAAAAGGTAAAGGGTAAAAGGTTAAAGGTGAAAGGGGGGCTTTTGCTTTTGCCTTTTTTACCCTTGATTATCCGCCCGTAAACCAATTCTCCCATGAAATATTTCAATCAAGATTTTCTAAATTTCTTTTATCTGCTTTCGCAAAATAATAATCGGGATTGGTTTAATCAAAATCGAAAAATGTATGAGCAGGAAGTCCGGGAGCCATTCAAGATTTTTGTAGCAGATTTGGTGAAAGCCATCCGGGAAGAGTGGGCACCTGATTTTGAATTATTGCCCAAGGATGCGATTTTTAGGATCAATCGAGACATTCGTTTTTCGGCAGACAAGACCCCGTATAAGGAGCATGTGGGCGCCATCATTACACCCGGCGGACGCAAGGCGAAGGAAGTGCCGGGGCATTATATCCATTTGTCCGGTGGAACTTTGATGATTGGGGGTGGGGCTTATTTTTTGGAGAAGGAATCGCTTTATAAGTTGCGTAAGTATCTGATAACCAATGGAATAGAGTTTGAAGCCCTCCTTGCGGAAAAAGATTTCAAAAAGAAATACGGGGAGATTCAGGGCAAGAAGAACAAGCGTTTGCCCAAGGAATTTATGGCACATGTCGCATCCAATCCATTGATTTTGAACAAGCAATTTTATTACATGGCCGAGAAAAATCCCAAGATAATCATCACCAAAAAGTTATTACCCACCGTAATGGATTATTTCAGGGCCGCCCGCCCCATCAATAATTTTTTACAAACCCCGTTAAATCGCCCGTAGGGGCGAACCTTGTGTTCGCCCATCATCGCCCGTAGGGGCGAACCTTGTGTTCGCCCATCCCCAAAAAAAAACAAAAACAAAAACCAACAAAAACAAAAACAAAACCAAAACCAAACAAATCACGGCAGGGCAGGGCAGAACAGCATCCCCCCATAAATAAAAAACAAAATAGAATCCCAAAAAATGCCATCAAGTCCCCAAATAGCCATCATAGGCGGCGGAGCCGCCGGTTTTTTTGCAGCCATCCAAGCCAAGGAGAATCACCCAAATGCCGAAGTCGTCATCTTTGAAAAAACAACCAAGTTATTGTCCAAAGTCAAAGTCTCCGGCGGTGGCCGATGCAATGTCACCAATGCCGAAACTAATATCAAAAAACTATCTCAAGCCTATCCACGCGGGAGTGCCAAATTAAAAAAAGCATTCCAAATATTCAGTACCAAAGATACGATAGCATGGTTTGAATCTCGAAAAGTCCGGCTGGTGAAGCAGGAAGATAATTGTGTTTTTCCGGTGAGCCAAGATTCGCAGACGATAATAGATTGTTTTTTGAGAGAAGCCAAGCGGTTGGGGATTCGGATAGAAATGAAGGCCGGAATTGATGAGATTATTCCGGAAGGAGATAGGTTAAAATTAAAAATTCAGCAGGGTGGGAGAGTGCGGATTTTTGACAAAGTGATTGTAGCCACCGGCGGTTCACCCAAGCGAAGCGGGCTGGATTGGTTGGAAAAATTGGGGCATAAAATAGTGCATCCGGTGCCCTCTCTATTTACTTTCAAGATTCCCAAAAATCCAATCACTCAACTCATGGGCGTAGTCGTCGAAACCGCCGTCACCAATATCCAAGGCACCAAGTTGAAGGGGGATGGCCCGCTGTTGATAACCCATTGGGGTATGAGCGGGCCGGCTATTTTGAAGCTTTCGGCGTATGGGGCGCGCCTCCTTGCGGAAAAGAATTATGTTTGTAATTTGCAGGTCAATTGGGTTGGAGTGTCTAGCTATGATGCTGTCTATCAGTTACTTACGCAAATTAGGCAAGACCATCCCCAAAAATTATTGGCCAATTATCGCCCCTATCTTTTGCCCGAAAGGCTTTGGCATCATCTCTTGGAGAAGGTCGATTTGCCGAAAGGAAAAAAATGGAATGAGCTAGGCAAAAAAGGAATGAATCGCCTAATCAATGTTTTGACCAATGATGTTTATGAAGTGCGCGGACAAACAAAATTCAAAGAAGAATTTGTCACCGCCGGGGGAGTCAGCCTGGATGATGTCAACTTCAAAACCATGGAAAGTCGAGTCGTACCCAATTTATATTTTGCCGGAGAAGTCTTGGATATTGACGGGATTACCGGCGGCTATAATTTTCAGGCTGCTTGGACTACCGGGTTTATTGCCGGACAACTTAATCACGGACCGGATCGCTAAGCTCGGAGCGCAGCGCAGTGAGCCAAAATTTCAGGAAAACAATTGACTTTTGAATGACAAAAAAACAAAACCATGAACAAACTACCCATCCAAGACTACTACGAAGATGAATTTTCAGTGTGCTACGGCTGCGGCCGGCTCAACAAAGATGGGCTCCAACTAAAAACCTTTTTAGTAGGCGATGAAACCATCAGCAAGCACCAACCCAAAGAGAATAAAACGGCAATCAACGGGATTGTGTACGGA
>JALVCY010000182.1 GCA_027009605.1 Saprospiraceae bacterium | reverse complement strand
AAGCTCAACGCTTGAACAATTGAACAGAAGGCATTCCATCAAAATAATATTTGGCAACCGTCTCAACTTCTTCAATTAGCATAGATTTCATCCGGAGTCAATGGCATACAGGGGAACAGTTTGGCTCACCAATCACTACGCTGCGCTCCGTGCTTAGCGATCCACATCCCAAGCGAATCTAAACCAAGAAGCCGAAGGCGAACGTCTCAACTTCTTCAACTCTCTTAACTCAATAAACTTTTAGAAACTTTTGAATTTTTAAAAAAGATTTTTACTACCTTTGTAGGTGATATCCCAACACTAGTTTCCCTAGAACTTTTACTGTAATAAAGCGCTTAAATCTTTAAAATAAGCTCATGAAAAAATGGATTTTCTTAATAGCCGTGTTATCGTTCATCTATACGACAAACACCACCGCCCAATGCCCGCAAGGCGATAAATACTTCCAAAACCAAGCCCAAGTCGATTATTTTGCGATTCAATGTGCGAGCGTTGATACCATTCATGGTGCGTTGATTATCGGAGACCTGAATTCGGACATTACCGACCTGAGTGGCTTAATCAATTTGAAGGTGATTTTGGGCGGATTAACCATCCAACACAATGATAGTTTGCGGACGCTGCAGGGGCTGGATTCGATTTCGGTTTTGCAAGGTTGGTTGACCTTAAATGATAATTTATCCCTGCAATCGTTAGGGCATTTGGATGGGATTTCCGGCATTCAAGGGGCTATTTCCATTCAACAGAATGACTCCTTGGAAGATGTAAACGGGCTACAAAACGTTCGAGATTTTGATGGAGACTTGCTCATTACAGAAAATCCTTTGTTAGCGGATTTGCGGGGTCTGTCACGGATTTCCTTGGCGCCGGCGCATGTGCGGATACATGACAATGGCGGTTTGCATAATCTAGTGGGTTTGGATAGTTTGATGATGATTCAAGGGGATTTGACGGTGCAAAACAACGATTCTTTGCTTAGTTTTCAAGGTTTGGAGCAGCTGCGATTTATTGGACATGACTGCTCTATCACTTACAATTCGGTACTCCGCAATTTGGATGCTTTCGCCAATTTAGACTCGATTAAGGGGGATTTATTTATTGGGAGCAATGACAGTTTGTCGGAATGTACCGGTATCTGTCACCTACTGACCGGAGAAGGTCTCGTGAGCGGGAGTATCGCTATCGGCGACAATTTTACCGGCTGTTTGAATAATGCAGACATCACCCCCTATTGCGAAGCCTTGCCGACCATTCAAGCAGAGCCGCTTGCGCTAAAAATTTACCCGAATCCCGGGCATCAATACTTAGATATCAATTTTGCGGAAGCCATCCAACAGGTAAGAATCTTTTCGTTAGCCGGAAAGCCCATTCGATTTCTGAAAATTTATGAAAATAAACATATCGATATATCCAATTTGTCCGCAGGAATGTATATACTTGCACTTTCGACCAAAAATACGGTACACTACAAAAAGATTGTAGTAGAATAACCCAATAAATACCAAATGGCAGACCAAAATCAACCCCAATTCATCAAGACTCAGTTAGATTTTGATGAATTTATCAGCATGCACAACGGAATCTCTTGGCTGGGGTTCGACACTGAATTTATCGGAGAAAACCGACTCATTCCCCTACTTTGTTTGATTCAAATCTCTAGCGAACATGGCATCTTTTTGATAGATCCACTGGCACTTCCGGATATTACGCCCCTTTTGGATTGGTTTGAAGACCCGAATATACTCAAAATTACCCATGCCGGAAATAATGACTACGCCCTACTCTACGCACTCTATACGACACAGCCCCAAAATGTGTTTGATGTTCAAATTGCCGCCGGATTTTTGGGCTTTCCCTACCCTGTCGGCTTTCAAAAAATGATACGCACCGAGCTTGGCCAGACCATCGGAAAGGCAGCCGGCGTGACCGATTGGAGTGCTCGTCCCTTATCCAAACGGCAGTTAGCCTATGCGGCAGACGATGTCCGCTATCTTTACGAACTATGGCAAAATTTTTCGCGCAAGCTGGAAGAAAAAGGAATGACCCAATGGGCGGAAGAAGAGTTTCAGCTCATGCTGCAGTCTGTGACTACAATGACCCACTGGAAAGAAGAATTTTTTAAGTTTAGGCAAATGACCAAGCTCCAGCCTCGTGAACGGCTTTTGGTGCTTCGCCTTTTGCGCTGGCGCAATCATTTGGCCACTACTGACAATGTCTCCAAAGACGCTATTTTCCCACAAAAGATGATTATGGAAGTCATCAAAAATATTAAATCCACCAAACAAGAAGTCGCCAAACATCGACTGCTCAATCGCTCCAAAATTCGTCGAAATTGGCCCACGTTTAAGCACTTTTGGGAAAATAGAATCACGACTCCCGAAGAAGATGAATTGCTCCAAGTCGTCAATAATATTAAAAGAAAATCTCCGGAAGAAAACCTTCGTTTTACATTCCTAAAACTAATGATTAAGCAAAGATGTTATGAGTATGGTATTCCGGAAGGACTCGTCGTCAATGGCATGGGACTGAGCAATCCTATTTTGGAGAATTTCCCCAAAGCCTTGACCTCCGGTTGGCGCGGTGAGATGCTGGGGCCGACTCTAGTGGACTGGCTGACCCACAAAAGCCCCTTAATGTTTGAATTTAAAAAAGAACATTGCATTGTGACAAGAAAAAATTAACGGCTTCACAAAAGCAAATATGCAAATCATCCTCAAAGAATTAGCGATTCGTTTTTCCCAAGATTTTGCGCTGCATCCGGTTTCTTTGACCATCCGGGAAGGAGAAATCTTGGGACTGTTGGCTCCTTCCGGAACGGGCAAAAGCTTACTCGGTAATTGTATTGCAGGCTTTATTCCGGAGGGCGGGATTCCTTCCGGAAAAATTAGCTATTCGTTTGATAATCAGGAGTTTGAGATTGATTTTGACCAAAAATACCGGCCATTGCCTTCCTCTATCCAACAGCAAATTGCCCTCATCTTTCAAAATCCGCAAACCGCTCTTAATCCCACGATGAGATGTGGTTGGCAAATTGCGGAAGCCCTAGTGAATACCCCAAAAAATAAGCGCAAAGACCAAACAATCCAATTATTGGAGCGGGTCAAATTGGCTGATACGGAACGCATCTTTCAGGCCTATCCACATCAGCTTTCCGGTGGACAACAACAACGCATCATCATCGCCATCGCCCTAGCCAAACAAGCCCGGTTGCTCATCGCCGATGAACCCACCACCGCACTAGATCCCATTGTCCAAAGAGAGATTCTCCAACTCATCAGAGAGATTAAAGACGAAGCCCATCTGACCATTCTTTGGGCGACCCATGACAGGCAAGTGATGAATGCCTTGGCGGATCGTATATTTGACTTGTCTCAACACCGGTTTTTGGATAAGACTCGACAGCATGTTCCGGCAGGGAATCCATATTCTTTCGATGAAGAAAAAATAGTCCTTTCCATCCGTCACCTATCCAAAACCTTCCGGCAAAAAAATCACGCTATTCAGGCGCTGCAGGATGTCTCTCTTGATTTGCATGCGGGTGAAATAATTGGCATTATCGGACAATCCGGTTCCGGCAAATCCACCTTCGCCAAGATTCTCTCCAAGCAGGAAGCACCTGACGAAGGTCAAATCATTTTTCCGCAAGGAGCGCCTAGGATTCAGATGATATTCCAAAATCCGGCAACATCACTCAATCCTACCATCCCCGTTCTACAAAGCGTCAAAGAAGTCATCCGCTATAATCAACCGGACGCCAACAGCACGGAAAAGGCTACCGAATTATTGGCCTTACTCGAAATTGACGAGCCCCTTTTTTATCGCTTTCCGTCAGAACTTTCCGGTGGCCAGCAACAACGAATAGCCATCGCCAAAGCCTTAGCCGCCAACCCCCTAATCCTGATACTGGACGAACCTACAGCCGCCCTCGACACCGTCACCACCCAAAAAGTGAATGCCCTTGTCCAATCCATTGCCCATTCCCAAAAAATAGGCATCCTCTACATCTCCCACGACTTCCAAAATATCCGGTCTATCACCCACCAAACCATCATCTTGAAGGAAGGGCAAATCATCGAGAAAGAAGCTACCGCTACCCTATTTGCTCATCCTAAACATGATTATACGAAACGGTTAATTGCTCCGGTGTGAGTTTTTTTTAGTTGAAAGAGTTGATTCGCTGCGCTAGTTGATTCACGTCCCGATTACTATCGTGGATTCGGACTTCGTTAGTTGATTCGCTGCGCTAGTTGAAAAAGTTGAGACGTTCGCCTTCGGCTCACTAGGTTGAGACTGTCCCGATTACTATCGTGGATGCGGACTTCGGGTTGAGAGCTTCGCAGGTTG
>JALVCY010000181.1 GCA_027009605.1 Saprospiraceae bacterium | reverse complement strand
CAAGGTGATGGTGCCGGATGGATTACTTTCGTCAAAAATGGAGCCGTTGATGTTGATAGACTGCCCGGAGCAGAGAGTTTGGGAATAATTCTCTTGGACCGCGGGCAAAAATAGAAGTTGGACATTGACGATGGAGTCGCAACCGCCTTGAGCGGCATTGGGCAAGTTGACGGTGCCGGATGGATTACTTTCGTCAAAAATGGAGCCGTTGATGTTGATAGATTGCCCGGAGCAGAGTGTTTGGGAATAATTTCCTTGGACCGCGGGCAAAAATAGAAGCTGGACATTGACGATGGAGTCGCAACCACCTTGAGCGGCATTGGGTAAGGTGACGCTGCCGGATGGGTTACTTTCGTCAAACGTAGTGCCGTTGATGTCGATGGACTGCCCGGAGCAGAGTGTTTGGGAATAGTTTTCTTCGGGTTTGTCAAAGTAAAGGTTGACGACTACGACACTATCACAACCACTAACTGCCGATAAGGGCAAGTATTCTACCCCAATGGGGTTGGCTTCATCGTAAGTGGTATTGTTGACCACTAAAGATTGGCCGGGGCAAAGCGTGTCAATAACTTGGCCTAAAGGGGGTGTGTAGTTGATATTGGCTATGAAAGTGGGCAGACCTACGAGTGATTGATTTGGGGCAAGATTGAGAGCGTTATGTTCAAAATTACAGGCTATTCCGGGTTGGTTGGGATTGTGAATGATACTTAAAAATGGGTATGGGGTTGCTGTGTTTGTAATTTCCGCAACATAAATATCTTTGTTGGGGCTTATTTGAAGAGCACCAAAATAATTGGGAGATGCATCTGCTACCACGTACAGTGAATTTTTGATAGCTTGACTATCACCTGCCTGTAAATCAAATTGATAAAGTTTATAATCATTTCCAAAAACAGAATTTGAGTAAAAATAATGACCGGATGGGGAAAAAGCTAGCCCGCCAAGTGTCCCAATAGTATCAATTAGGTATTTGAAAGAAAGATTGCCGGTAGCATTATCGAAGTCAAAAATTTCTATTTTAGAGTTTAGGTCTGTATTGGGGCAAGCCGGGATTGATTGAGCGATTAATTTAGAATCTTGAGAAGCAACAATACCTCCCGCCGAAGCCCAACAGCTGGAGTAGTTGGCTACGTAACTTCCGGTATTTTGAGTAATGGGAGGACCAATACCATTTTGGGTGATTAGATAAATATAAAAATCGGCACTATTCGCTTTGTGGGTGATAAGCCAATAGTCAATTCCGTTACAATGTTTGACCGCACAAAGTTTTTCAGTATTTGGAGAATACAGTAAAATATTCTTTTTATTGGGTATTATCCCACCTAGCCCGCTATCGAGAGTCATGTCAACTTCATTATAATAGTATCCTTGTGTGGAACCAATATAATCCGCAGTAAACAAATAGTATCTATCGGGCCAACCGGGTCTGGGTACAATAATACCTGATTGATATGCTGAATTATGTCCTTTGAGATTATCTCCGTTCAGCATTATCTGATGGTTTTTGTTCCAAGCCCTTTGTCCGTCGGTGTAAAAAAGTATTTCCCCGGTGTTTTTATCTGAAATGGAAGCACAACCTTCTTTGGTATGTATTTGCCCACCATCTAAGACAGTTGGTGGATTGGTATTGAAGTCTAAACCTGCGCCTGCACCAAAATACCAAGTATTCCACTCTTTTTGAGCATGAGCATGAAGGCTTAACAGACAAGTAATCAGGAAAATATAGTGCTTGATATTCATTATACAAATTATGATTGGACTACATACATGGATGCTTTTGAGTTGAAAAACAGATCTTTTTAGACAAAATGATTCGTATCAAGTGGTTGTTTTTAAACAAAGATAAGGGGTTTGAGTGATAAGCCAGTAAAAATTGCAGACTTTGATGACCATTATCTTTTCAGTGCCGGGATTATGCAATGGAATATTTTTTTTATTGGGGATGATGTCCCCATTTCCATTGTTGAGCGTAATATCAAACTCGGAATATTGGTAGCCTTTATTTCCGGAAATGTCATCAGATGTAAATATATAATATTTTCCTGATGCCCCCGGCTTAGGTACGATGATGGCAGATTGTGAAGCAGAGTAATCTCCATTTAATCCGCTACCATTGGGCGTTATTTGGTGGTTTTTGTCCCAGACAGTTGTTCCATCCGTATAAAAGAGTAATTGTCCTGAAGCTTGGTCACTAATGGTGGCGCAGCCTTCTCGAGTTTTTATTTGTCCGCCATCTAAAACGGTTGGAGGATTGGTATTGAAGTCTAGTCCTGCTCCCGCACCAAAATATCAGGTGTTCCATTCGTTTTGTCCTTGCGATGCAACGCTAAAGAAAGATAATGCTAAGAATATGATGTAACTAAATTTCATAGCAAAAGCATGTTGAATTGTAAAGGAATGTGCATGTAGTTATGTCATTTTTTTTTTGTAAAGAAACTATTTGTTTAGCCATGTGAATACTCAGTGCTATTAATTCTATGTGCTAGACCACCCAACCATAATTCTAGTTATAGGACAGAAGGCAATTATTTTTTAACAAAATTAAAATTTGCAGCAGCTTGTAACCTGTTGGTTTTGAACAGTCTAAATGCTATTTTATCTATAATGAAAGCAAAATTGCTAATCATCTCTTTCAAAATTGGGTGTTGAACATTTTTATGCCACCTGTTAATTGCTTTCTCATTATAGTTCTGGAACATCCAAGGTTCGAGAGCTACCCTATGTTGTGTGATTTTTTTGATGGAGTTTGAATGTTTTTTTATTTCATCTTTGAGTTCATTGGGCTTCCAGCAATAAACATGATGCGGATCTGTTCTCCAAATTTTGCAATAAGCAGAAGGCGATTTGATAATCGCAACTCCCCCGGGTTCAAGAACTCTCAGAATTTCTTTAATATAGTATTGTCCGGTAGGTTTATCCACATGCTCAATAACTTGATTCATGACGACTAATGAAAAAAAATTATCATTAAAAGGCAAAGGTGTGTTTTTTTGCAAAAAGAATGAAGAACAATTAATGCCCTTTTCTTTGCATCTTTTTAGTCCATATTCTGATGCTTCTAGCCCATAGTTGTCATATCCAAATGGAGTAACAGCTTCAATAAATGAGCCTATACCACATCCAATATCAAGTATCTTGGAGAAATTTTTACCTTCATAGAGCATTACGGCTTCTCTGAAAATCTGCCTATAACCAATGAGACTGCCATCTTCGTAGTAGTCTTTTAGTTTTGTGTTTAGGATACCTTTTGACTCCATATTCATCAATCAAGAATTTTAAGAAGGTTATAATGTTTAAATACGTTGTGAAGTTGTCGGTCATTCTCCCCCGTTGCAACATTTATCCGCCATAGACTATCGTTTTGAGAATTGCGAATGTGCTGTGCTGCATCTTTTTTTCTTTGTGCCAAGACAACTTTACGTTTTTTTAGCAGACTCATAGCCTTGAACCAAATGTCATCTGCCGATGGTGCTAATTGCATAAAAAGGAGGCTATTTGTCGTATCATTATGTAAAGAGCCAGGAGGATACAAAACGCCTCCTACACCTGTTGGAAGGAGGTTGAAACTTGGAGTAGAAGATGTAGCTAAATCTAAAGATGCATAGGGCTTTAAGATGTTATTCTCTTTTACTAATTCTGTACATCGATTGGCAATGATACAATCTGGGTTATTTTGATAGGTGGCATAAAGGCTTTCTATTGTATCCTTTTCGTATATCACATCATCATCGCAGGTGATAAGAATTGCATTGGGAAACTCATCAATGGCATAGATGAGTTTCTTATAAGATTTATAATTATCTTTGACATACCTGATTGTTAGTCCTCTTTTTTGTAAGGATTTCAAAGCTTGTGGAAGAGTTGATAATGAGCTTTCTTCTTCAGATAACCAAAGGATAATTTTGTCAGGTTTAACAGTTTGGTGCAACAGGGATTCTATTGTCAGGTGCACAAGAGTAAATCGTTTGGGGTAACTTGTAAGTGACACAATTATTGGTTGTTTTCTTTGTGTTTGATTGACTCCAATATTAGAGCTAAATCTATTTAACAATAGAATCCTTACGTTTGCTTTCCAGAATGCAAACGTGCTGGGTATTTTTTTTATCTTCGATATGAAGGCTTTCATACTGGCAAATATAGGAATTTATTTATCGTAATCATTTAGGTGTCTTCGGTTTTTTCGATAAAACGCCTTCTTATATATTTTTGTAACTATTTAGTCACCCGCTAATTTTTGCTAGAAAATGTCCTTTTTGCGCCTGTTTTTGCTAAAATTTTCTCACGTAGCCCAGCTACGCTTCAAAAATTGTAGCTTCAACATCCACAAAAATGCCTATTTTCTATCTAA
>JALVCY010000180.1 GCA_027009605.1 Saprospiraceae bacterium | reverse complement strand
AAAAAGCAAACAAACAATTTGAACTGAAGGCTTTTCACCAAGCTGAAATTTCCTATCGCAAACATCTTGCTGACAACCCCAAAGATCCGGCTGCCGTCGTCCATCTTGCAGACTGTTATTATTATACCAATAACATGAAAGATGCCCTGACTTGGTACAAAAAAGCCGTTAACCTTCCCGATGTAGCGCCCAATGCCTTGCTTCGTTACGGTAAAGCTTATATGCGGAGCGGGGATTATTCTAATGCTGAAAAGATTTTTATCGCTTACGCAAAAATTGACGCTAAAGTCGGTCAACACTACGCAGATTATGCCCGCTTGGCGTCTGAAACGGCTTCTTTGCCTCCTTTCTACAATGTCCGTCGGGAATATCTGAATACTTCAAAAGCTGATTTCGGTCCGGCTTTCTTGGGCAATCAGGTCGTTTATTCATCTGCTCGGACTGATATTAAGCGCAAGCACAACACCAAAGAAGGGAAAAATTGGGAAGGCAAAGCCTATAACCAACTCTTCATCACCAGAAAAGATAGTAAAGGTTTTCTTCAAAAACCTAAGCTTTTGACCAACGACTTGGCCTTTAATTATAATGAAGGCCCCGTCGCTTATAGCCAAAATGATGATAAAGTGGTCGTCATTACCAAAAATCAATTTATCAATGGGCATACACTAGAGTCCAACTTGTCCGAAAATATGTCCTTACTGGGAGCGACTTACTCAGCTGCCGGCACTTGGCAACATGCCAAGGCATTACCTCTAAACAAAGCGGATTATAGCTCCGGATTCCCTAGTTTCTCGCCGGATGGCAAAACTTTATACTTCTCTTCTAACCGTCCCGGTGGACAAGGGGGATATGATATTTACGTCAGTTATTACGAACATGGAGACTGGTCCACACCAATCAACTTAGGCGCTCCGGTCAATACGGCCGGTGATGAAGTGACCCCATTTTTTGATGGCAACAACCTTTTCTTTAGCTCTAACTGGCTGCCTGGTCTAGGCGGTTTTGATTTGTATCGTGCAGAGCAAGGCGACCAAACATTCAACGATGCTGAATGGGTCAAGGTCTTTCACATGGGAACCGGTGTCAACTCTTCCTATGATGATTACGGGTTTATTTTTGACAACGATAAAAATACCGGGTACTTCACTTCTAATCGGCGCGGCGTCAAGTCCGGTGATGACATTTACAGAGTGACTAAAGTGAGTGACAAAATCGAAATTGTCGTGGTCAACGCTTCCGATAATGCCCCGTTAAACGGTGCCACCATTGACTTTTCAGAATGTGGAGAAGGCATCCTTAAAACCAATGCCCACGGAAAAACGGTTTTCCAAGCTCTTGCCGGTTTGAAGTGTGATGCCACTATCAAAAAGCCCGGATATAAGGCCCAAAAGCTGAAAGTCGCCTCCTCCGGCAAAATGAAAAAACGCACCTTTGTCGTCAAGTTAATCCAATCCGATGAAGAATATATCGGCAAAGTCGTCGCCAATGAAGATAACAAACCGATGGATCAAGTATTGGTCACAGCACAACCCATCAAAGGAGATGCCCTAGAAACCTACACCAATAATGTAGGAGAGTTTACTCTTCCGTTAAAAAAGAATGAAACCTACCTCGTGCAATATTCTAAAGCGGGCTATTCTAATGTAACCAAAAAAGTCAAAACCGGCAATGGAAAGAATCGCACCATCTTAGGCATTCAGGCCATGGTCAATGCGTATTCCGATGTGGCTCTTGTCGAAAAAGGCCCCAAGTCTCCTGCTAAAGCCGTAAATACGACTTCAAAAGAGATTCCTACAAAAGATATTGTGAACTCAAAGATTAAAGAGTCTAAAGAATTGGCTGAAGCCAAATCCGCTGCAGAAAGATCCGCCAAAGAAGCAGAAGAAGCTAAAAAAGCGGCTGAATTAGCGGCCGCCAAAGCCGAAGCGCTTAGCAAAAAACTGGAAGCGGAAAAAGCTAAGAAAAAGGAAGAAGCTCGAAAAAGCGCCATTGAAAAGACCAAAGAAGTAGCCAAAATCAATAAATCCAAAGAAAACCTGACACAAAAATACGCCGTGCAGGTGGCCGCTTATGAGATTGATGGCAAATCCATCAACATGTCTAAATACAAAAATCTCTTTAAAGAAGGAAATGTATATTCCAGACCTTCCGGCAAACACGTGAAGATTAGAGTAGGCGTTTATGACTCTAAAGCGGAAGCGCTTAAGCACATGCGTAAAATTCGCAAAGCGGGATTCAAGCAGGCTTTTGTCACTAAAGAATATTTAGAGCCTACCAAGGCTGACCGTTCCTTAATGATTCACTCCACCACCGAAAAATCTGCTCCGGCTGAAAAAACAATGGTGGCGCCCAAAGTAACTCCGGCCAAAAAAGCCCCTAAGAAAGTGGTGAAAAGGCCCAAGAAAAGGACGGAAGCGCCTAGAATTCCTAAAAAAGCTAAGCGCCAATACTACGTTCAACTGGCCGCCTACAAAAATACAAAATACTTCCCTAGAGCCAAGGTCGCTCCACTAGGTAAGATTGTGAATACCAAAAATGGTAAATATACGACCATGTATCTCACCGGTTTTGACAGTTTGGAAGGAGCCATCGAAGCGAGAAAGAAAGCCATGAAGTTAGGCTTCAGAAGACCTTACATCGTCTATAAACGCAATGGCAAATTTGTTAGAATGAAGTTTTAAAAATTTAAAAAAGGGCAGCGTCAGCTGCCCTTTTTTTTTGCATTAGGTTTGCATTTATCGTCGAAATCGTTTCCAAAGCTCCGTCGTAGGCATGGCCGCTTCAATTTTAACCGGCTCCTTACTGACCGGATGGACAAACTCCATAGATTGGCAATGCAAACCAATAGAACGGTCATCCACTTTTTGCCGGCTCCCGTACTTCAAATCTCCTACAATCGGACAACCCACCGCAGCCAATTGCGCCCGTATCTGATGAGAACGACCGGTCAATGGTTGAATCTCCAACAAGTAATAATGGTCAATCATAGCCAATAATTTCCAAGTTAGTTTAGATTCCTTGGCGGCTGCAGTACGGCGGCCTTTTTGGTCATAGGCTTTAGTGATATTTTTGTCTTTATCTTTGAGCAAAAAATGTTTTAGGCTTCCGGATTCTCCTTCCGGTTTTTTTCGCGTAAGCGCCAGATAAGTCTTCTTGACCTTTCGCTCCTGAAAGAGCTTATTCATGCGTGTCAGAGCCTTACTCGTGCGAGCCATCACCAGCGCACCGGAAACCGGACGATCCAACCGATGGATAGAGCCCAAAAAAACTGCTCCGGGCTTGTCATAGCGCATCTTGATGTATAATTTGCCCAAATCCAGAGCCGTCGCATCTCCGGTGGCATCCCCTTGAGAGAGCAAGCCAACCGGTTTGTTAATGGCCAATAGGTGATTATCTTCGTGGATAACCTTAATATCTTGCAGACTATATTGCATTTACTTAGTTTTAGCGGCAAATTTGCTTTACCTTGCGGCAAAATTACGGAAACATGAGCAAACTAACCATAGGTTTTTCGCCTTGTCCTAACGATACCTTCATTTTTGATGCTATGGTTCATCAAAAAATAGATACTGAAGGGCTCGAATTAGAGACCGTCATGGGGGATGTAGAAGAATTAAATGAGATGGCTTTCGCCGGAAAATTAGACATCACTAAGCTGAGTTATCATGCCTTTGCGTTTTGCCTGGAAGATTATCAGTTGTTGAATTCCGGCTCTGCATTAGGCAATGGGGTAGGCCCCTTGCTCATTGCCAAGCGAGTCATTCCGGAAGAAAATTTAGCGCAAGCCACCATCGCCATTCCGGGGAAATACACCACTGCCAATCTTCTCTTAGGCTTGGCGTATCCACAGGTCAAAAATAAAATTCCCATGCTCTTCTCCGATGTCGAAGATGCGGTTTTAGCAGGCGCTGTCGATGCCGGTTTGATTATCCATGAAAATCGCTTTACCTACGAATCTAAGGGCTTGGTCAAAATCAGAGATTTAGGCAACTATTGGGAATCTTTTTCAGGCCATCCCATCCCTTTGGGGGGCATTGTGGTTCGCCGAAGCTTAGACAACGCTTTGCAGCAAAAAGTCGATAGAGTCCTCAAGCGAAGTTTAGAATACGCTTACGCAAATACGGAAGACGTTCTCCCTTTTGTCAAGGATTTTGCCCAAGAGATGAACCCCGAAGTCATGCTCAAACACATTGGCTTGTATGTCAACGAATTTACCCTAGGCTTAGGCGAAAAGGGACGGGCGGCCATCGAATTTATGTTTAATCACGGCCGGAAAATAGGGATTTTGCCATCTTCCCAGCTAGACATCTTTGTGGAATAATGGAGTATTGATACCGGCCAGTTTCAACC
>JALVCY010000179.1 GCA_027009605.1 Saprospiraceae bacterium | reverse complement strand
GTCTGGTTTTCTTAATTATTTTTTTCTCGCTCGGGCGCTTGGTTTTGGCAGCTACCACCGGCTTTTTGGCAACGGGTTTGGTCATTGCCGTCTTAGATGCCTTGACCGGTACATTTTGCGCCTTTGGGGTTTCCACATTGGCTTGGTTAGTCCGGACGGAAGTCTCTACCTGAGCGGATTTATCTTCGGAATCAGAAACAACATGACTAGAAGTACAACGAATTCCAAACACTCCTACTAGAAAAAGAGAAAGAAGAAAGACATTTTTCATCATCAAAGATTATTTTATTTTCAAAAGAGCAAGCTCCTAACCCTCAGAAGCTTGCATTACATTTATTTCGTTAGCAAGTAAACGACTGCAGGAATCACTTGGGCTAAAAAACGCTCCGAAGCCTCCACGCAGCACAATCAAGTTGAACAAAAATAGCCTAAATCAGTCTATTTTTCACCTTTTTTCTTACCTGTTACATCTTTCTTAACAATCTTGGGAATCTTAATTTCTTTCGGCCCGGCGATAATCTTAAACTCTGTCCGGCGATTAAAACGATGCTCTTCATCTGTACAGTGGACGCCATTGGTACACTTGTTTAAGATTTGAGATTCACCGTAGCCGACCGGCTTAATTCTTTCTGTCGCAATCCCCTTGGCAATCAACCAATTAGCCGCAGACTGAGCCCGTCTTTGCGAAAGCTTCTGGTTATAAGTCCTAGACCCGCGGCTATCCGTATGCGAAGACAGCTCAATCACCATATCCGGATATTTTTGCATCAAACCTAACAGGATGGTCAAATCTTCTTCGGCATCCGGCAAAATCTTATCGTCATCATAATCATAATAGATATTATTCAGACGAATCGGCTCATTGATATAAACGGTGACCGTCTCCGGCTCCGGCGGCGGCATGGCCTTCAAGTACATTTTTTGATTTAGGGTTTTCGATTTTTTGATACCGACGGTGTTAAAAGTAAGCGTATCCGGATAATAACCTTTAGCATTGACGATAATGGTATAGGCTTTTTCTAAGTCCAACAAGAAGTTAAAATTATTGGCTTTAGGATTGGTTTTGCTATCTGCTTTTCCAAACTTTTGGCCGTCCATTTCAAAGATTTGGGCGGTGGCACCGGGCAGTGGTTTTTTGTCCTTTGCATCAAAAACCAAGGCAATGATGTCCACAGCTACGGGCTCTACCGTCGCAATAAATATATCGTCACAACAGGTCTTACTTTTCAAAGAATTGATACTCGGACGGTTAGAAACCAAAGCGCCTTTATATCCTTTGCTATCCACAAAAAATCCAAAATCATCTACGCTGGAATTGTATCCGGGGCCTAGATTTTCCGGTTTAGACCAATTGGAGCCATTCCAAGTGGAAGAATAAATATCCAAGCCTCCCATGGATAGGTAACCATTAGAACTGAACCAAAGCTTACCGTCCCGGTAAAATGGTGTCTCTTCGTCAAACGGGGTATTGATGTCATCACCTAAGTTGATAGGCAGACCATAAGTGCCGTCTCCGTTGCTTGTGCAATAATAAATATCGTCCCCGCCTTTGCCCCCGTCCATATTGGAGACAAAAAACAAAACTTCTTTGCCGTACAATTCACCGGGCGCAGGATGTTTGGCAATCCAATCCCCGTTAGGGCCGGTTAATTTTACTGCTTTCGCAAAAGAGCTACCGGACTTTTCAGCCATATATATTTCACTGGTTCCCAGCACATTACCTGCTAATTCAGAGCGAGTAAAAAACATTTTGCTGCCATCTTCCGAGAAGGCTGCATTGCCGGTATTATAGCCTTTACGATTAATGGCTTCATCCAAAGGCTCTGTTTCTTCAAAGCCTTTTCTCTTGTCTTTACCTTCGCCTGTGGCTCTATAAATTTTGGCGTAATACTCACCTTCTTTGCCGTCCAAGACAATGGGTTTTTTGGCTTTCATAGAGCTATAATAAAGCGCATCACCCACAAATTTGGGTGCAAATTCAGAGAATTTAGAATTTACATTTTTCCCGGCATTCTTGATTCGCAGCGCTTTATCTTGTTGCATTTTCATGGCCATTTTGATACCATCTATCTCTAGTTGAGACCGGGCTTGCAAATCCTTGTCTTTGCTTACGCCCAAATAAGTCTCAAAAGAATTAAGAGCATCGGGATAATTGCCGTTATATTTTTGCGCAAGCGCCAAGTAGAAAAGAGCCTCAGGCAATTCACCGGAACGATCACTCTTCACGGTACGTGCAAACCATTTAGCTGCTTTGGCATAATCACGAAGGGTAAAATGAAGCTTGGCAATTTTGAACCGAAGCTTATTATCCTTCTTTTTTTGCTCTTTGTAAGCGCGGTTATACCAATCCAAAGCATTGTAATAGTCCGCTTCGGCCATTTTTTCGTCTCCAATCTGCATCATCATGCCTTGATCAACGGTGCTGGATGGCTGGGCAGATAAGGTATAGACAGTGGCCAATAGTAAGAAAGCTACAATATTTAGTTTCATCAGTTTTTATTTTTTTTCAAAAGCCCACTTTGTCGGCAGGCCCAAACACAGATTTTTTTTGTCTGTGGTCAAAAATGGTGTTTCATTATTTGCGAAAGCCCTTAGAATCGCGGACAGAAAATAACCGGATCCACTTTGGGCTTTTTAATTAACTTAAAGATGTAGTTAGCGGCAATCTCAAAAGCGCCAATATTTTTGAGTGCTGAATTCCTTCCGGAAGTACCGATATCGTAGGCAAAACCTACATTTAGGTTCTTGTAATTAGCCCCCAAAAGGACTTCGGTCGCATCTCCAAATCTGTAACCTAGGCCGCCCCGGAATTTCCAATCCGGATTAAACTTATAAGTCCCGACGCCCTGTAATTCCAATTCGCTACCTGCCGCAATGGTTTGGTACAAGAAGGCCGGAGAGATGATCCATTTTTTGCCATAGTCCATATTCAATTGCCCATGAGCTATCAACCGCATGGGCAATTTATAGCCGGCTTCTAATTGACCGTTTTTAGGGCTATTCAGGTGATTCAGGCCGACGCCGATATTCATATTAACGGATTTGTTAAAGGCGCTCCGCAAGTTGATACCGGCATCAATTTCTTTAAACTTAGCATCTCTGATTTTGGGATAATCCACGCTGGTACCGCCCCCGGGAGTCAATAGCTGGTCTTCAAAAATCAAAGCATCCCGATTGACTTTCCGCCCCATCAATCCGTATTGGGCCCCGATAGACAAGACGGTTGTCCGTTTTTTATCAAAGGCCAAATGGTAGGCCACCGCCAATTTAGCGCCGGTATAATTCAATCCGGCACTTCCGGCTTCGTCTTTGATGGCCGAAAACCCAATCCCGAGCCAATCCCGCTTACGGATGTTCAATATTGGTGCATCAATAAAGACAGAAGGCGTCTTAAAAATGCTCCATTGATCTCTATAAATCCCCCCGATTCTGACGGTACCATTGAACGCTCCGGTTTGAGCGGGGTTAAAATTCATCGGTGCCATCTGAAACTGAGTAAAATGGATGTCTTGAGCCAGTAACTGTCCCGAAGAACACACCAATAGAATAAATAGTAGTTTTTTTATCATGATTAATCTTTTTTTGGCTTCAAAGTGAGTTTTAGGTGTAGCCTACATAAATTAAGCTCCAAAGCTAAGCAAAAGTTTACAAATTATCCAGCAATTGCATAGATATATTCCTGTATGTCTGATTCTTACCCTTCTCAAAAGGTGCTAATATGAGCCGGCAAGTTAGGCAATTCTTCATTTCTTTACGGGGAAATCGGTGAAATAACTTCATTTTTTGCGGGAAATATTTCGTAACTATTTAGGTGTCCCTATTTTAAGGCAAAAAATAGGCATTTATGTGGATGTTGAAGCTACAATTTTTGAAGCGTAGCTGGGCTACGTGAAAAAATTTTGGCAAAAACAGGCGCAAAAAGGGCATTTTTTGAACAAAATAGTGGGTAACTAAACAGTTACAATCTTTCTTTCACTCCGATTTCGGCATCATTCTACTCCCGAAGATAAAAGCTTTTGGGGCTTTCTTCTCCCCAAGATGGTTATACCACGAAAAAAGGGCAAAGGCCGAAGGCCATGGGTCAAAAATGGCGGCATCCAAACACCCAAGATGGTTAATCCACAAAAGCCACGACATTTTTTTACCACGAAAAACACGAAAAACACGAAAAACACGAAAAATTTGAACGGCATAGGCAACCAACGGTATAGCGGTCTAACGGTGAGTCCACTACGAAAAGTCCACGCTGCCAAGAATTAAAGCGATGAACAAAATTTTATTTGGTTACACTTTTGATTAGTGCAGCGTGGTGTCGCTCCTACGGAGCTATATTTCTACTATTTTAGTCTTTACAAAG
>JALVCY010000178.1 GCA_027009605.1 Saprospiraceae bacterium | reverse complement strand
AGCCACAACGTTTTTAAAAGATGCCGGTATCGAGTGTTATAACGGGGGTGGATGGGTCAATTTGAGAAAAATAGTCGCCAAATCCAAGAAATAACCCAAAAAATCATCCCACTCAAAGTATAAACCAAATTTGGACGTTATACCTAAAAAAGAGACTATGCACCGATTCAATGCTTTGATTTTACTTGTTGTCGTTTTGATATGGGGCTGTGTGGATCCACCGGACTACCCGGACGCTCCTGTCATCAAATTTGAAGGGCTCAGCAAGCAGATTATGAAACAAGGCAGTGAAAACCAAGACACTATGATTGTCCGTTTTTCCTTTACGGATGGCGATGGGGATTTAGGGGCTACTTCTTCGCCGACTGACCCTGTGGATCCCAATGTATTTCTCATAGATTCCCGGGATGGATACGAAGGCAACCAATTTCAAATTCCCTTCATCCCCGAAGCCGGAGCCGGCAATGGCATTTCCGGCACAATTGACCTGAAAGTATATAATTCCTGCTGCATCTTCACGGACGGAACCGTCCCCTGTGGCACTTCCCCCACCAAAACCATGGACACCCTCTTCTACACGCTTTACATCAAAGACAGAGCCGGACACCGCTCCAATGACATCCAAGTAGGCCCCATCTACTTGCGCTGCGAATAAAAAATAGCGGTGTAACGTGTAACGGTGTAGCGGTGTAACGGTATAGCGGTATAACGGATAGGCGGCTAAGAGTTCTTGCTACTAAATCCGACTTTTAGGAGTGAACTCACTGTTCAACTGTTCAACAGGGTAAACGAAAGAAAAAAAATATATAAAAATAATAAATACCTTAGATTGGGAGTAAAAATTTGCACAGAAAGACGGTATTTAACTTATTGACAATCAATACCTTAGTGAATTCTTAGTGGCAACTTCGTGTCCTTAGTGGTTAGGCATTACATTTTTCCTTACCACTAAGTTCACTTTAGATAACACTAAGTTTACACTAAGAATCAATTGAACAGAATACATGCATCCAGAATAAAATTTGGCAACTTTTCCAGCTATTTCAAAAAAACTACTTTTCGGAGTAAACTCATCGTTCAACTGTTCAACTGAAAGCGCTGGTAATCAACTAGCGCAGCTTCCGAGCGAATCAACTTCTTCAACTTTCTCACCACTCACCACTCACTATTCCTCCGGAGTTCTTTTCTCAAAATCCAAAGTCAAAGAAAAGATATGCGCATAGAAGGGATTATTGGCCTTATTCAGATTATTGAAGGCATAATCCAGCTTGACCCGTTTGAAGCGGAGACCAACGCCTAGATTAGGTTGGACGATAAGGTGTTTTTGCTCCGGGTGGAGGTCGTCTTTGATTCGTTGGAATTGGCCTAGGCCGACTCTAAAGTAAGCTATTTTTTTGTATCCCGTTTCGAGACCGATTTTGGGTGCCAAGTTAATGGACTTGGAAGAGATGAATACATTTCTTTGGCCGTCCGTCGTAAAGACTAAGTCCACTTCTGAGTGCAAATCCCATTTTTCTCCAAAATTCAATAGGTAGCCTCCCCCCAAGATAAAAGAAGGTTTGGTAATTTCTACCGAGCTTTTGGGGATTTCGTTGCCGGTTTGATTAAAGACGTCTTTTTCTTCGTCCTTCAGGGTAAAAGTCCAAGCGTTGAAGGTTGTCGTAATATCTTTGGCCATGAAGCCTGCCGTAAATCCTTCTTTTTGGTACTGGACACCGGCATCTAATCCAAAACCCCAAGCACCACCAAACGGCCCAATCACCCGCCGGATGACTTTGGCGGAAGCACCATAAGACCAAGCCATATTCTTTTTCCAATGATTACCGTAAGAAAACATCAAAGCATAATCAGCCGCCGAGAATTCGGTAATATTGTCATAATTAATGGTACCATCCGGCTCAATAAGCCGTAACGTATTGGGAATTTTATCAATCCCTAGACGAATGAGCGAAAGAGCTGCGAACCCTTTAGCCCCCAAATTCTTGCCCATCGCCAAATAATCATATTGAGCCACTCCCGCAAACCATTCCGCATGCATGGCGGCGACTTCAAATGGGGTTTCCAGCTTCGCCAGTCCGGCCGGATTCCAAAAACCGGCGGAGATATCGTCCGCTTGAGCCACCATCGCCCCCGCTTGCCCATGCGCCCGGGCGCCTACGCCTATTTCCAAGAAGGCGTTACTATATTTTTGCGCAAGCAGGCCGGACACAGTCCAGCTCATCAGGATTACAAGTAGTAGTCTATTCATTAGTGTTTTTTAGATTTTTCGTAAAATTACAACGGTAATTTTGAGTTTTTGACCTTTTGGGGGATTTTTTTAACTTTTTTTCTCCTTTTTCTTATGGAGCGGACACAATTTGCCCTAGCCGGCTGACCATCCACCCAAGTCAGTTGACATCAAAAAGAGTCGTACAAAGCCAATCTAATTGACAATCAACGACTTCCGCTAGGTGACTTCAATCTTTGTGTCAAGCAAGGCAAAAAAAAAATAAAATTCTTGCGACATTCTTGTAACAAAATGAAACAAAAAATGATTACCTTCGTGCAATACAATACATTCCGCAACTCCGATTTTCTTTGGAGACAATGTATTCCGCAACTTTTTAAGACCCCATTTAATGGGGTGCTTTTTTTCATTCGTAGGTGAAGATTTGGCTCTTTTCCGCAAGGTTCTTGCTATGCGCCCACTTACAAAACAGAACAAACATTGGTCTCTAAAATAATCATACTATGAATTCCACCAAAACAAAAAAACAGGTCGTCCAAAAAAAGTCTAATCCGGTTCAGCTAAAGTCCTATTCCTATGAAAAGGCTTACGAAAAAGCGACCGCCTACTTTAATGGCGATGAATTAGCTGCCGGCGTTTGGGTCAACAAGTACGCTCTTAAAGATTCACAGGGCAAAATTTATGAGCTTTCACCCGAAGACATGCACCACCGCCTGGCCAAGCAAATCGCCAGAATAGAAAAGAAATATAAAAATCCCCTTTCGGAAAATCAAATCTTCCTTCTACTCAAAGATTTCAAATATATTTTGCCGCAAGGCGGGCCGATGGCCGGTATCGGGAATCCTTTCCAAGTGTCTTCATTGTCCAATTGCTTTGTCATAGGCAACGAAGCAGACTCTTATGCGGGCATTATCCGGTTGGATGAAGAACAGGTACAACTCATGAAAAGACGCGGCGGTGTCGGCCATGATTTGTCTCACATCCGCCCCAAAGGCTCGCCCGTCAAAAACAGTGCGTTGACCTCCACCGGTATCGTCCCTTTTATGGAGCGCTTTTCCAATAGCACCCGTGAAGTAGCCCAAGATGGCCGCCGGGGTGCCTTGATGCTAAGTGTATCCATCAAACATCCGGACTCGGAAGATTTTATCGATGCCAAATTAGACCTGCAAAAGGTCACCGGTGCCAATATCTCCGTAAAACTAGACGATGCTTTTGTCAAAGCCGCTCACGCCAATAAAACTTACACTCAAGCATTTCCAATTGATAGTGAGCACCCTAAATATTCAAAAAATGTTAATGCAAGAAAAATATGGAACAAAATCGTCCATAATTCTTGGAAATCCGCCGAGCCGGGCATTCTCTTTTGGGACACCATTATCAAGGAGTCTATCCCGGACTGCTATGCGGATTTGGGATTCAAAACCGTGTCCACCAATCCTTGCGGAGAAATCCCTTTGACTCCTTATGATAGCTGTCGTTTGTTGGCAATCAATCTTTATAGCTATGTCAAAAATCCGTTCACTTCCAAGGCGAAATTTGACTTTGATTTATTTGCGGAGCATGCACAATTGGCTCTGCGCATCATGGATGACATTGTGGATTTGGAGTTGGAACACATCGACCAAATCCTTGAAAAATTAACCCATGACCCGGAACCGGATGTCATCAAACGCAACGAAAGAGAGCTTTGGGAAAAAATCAAAGCCAAAGCAGAGCAAGGCCGCCGAACCGGTATCGGAATTACCGCAGAAGGCGATATGTTGGCCGCTTTAGGCATCCGCTATGGCTCGACCCAAGCCACCAATTTTTCTAAAAAAGTACATGAGACCCTTGCGATAAATGCGTATCGCTCTTCAGTGACTTTGGCGCAAGAAAGGGGGGCTTTCCCGATTTTTGATGCCCGCCGGGAAGCCCAAAACCCGTTTCTTCTTCGACTCCAAAAATCAGACCCCACGCTTTACAAAGACATGAACAAATATGGTCGCAGAAACATCGCTTTGCTGACCATTGCACCGACCGGTTCGACAAGTTTGATGAGCCAAACTTCATCCGGCTTAGAACCCGTTTTCATGGTCTCCTACAAGCGCCGCAAAAAGGTCAACCCCAACGACAAAAACGCCAACGCCACCTTTGTCGATCAAAATGGCGACCACTGGGAAGAATACAATGTCTTTCACCACAAATTCGCCACTTGGTTGGAAATCAACGGCTACAACGTCGAAGAAGTCCAATCCTACTCTTCCGAGAAATTAGACGCCATCATCGCCCAATCGCCCTACTACAAAGCCACCGCCAACGACGTCGATTGGATCGAAAAAGTAAAACTCCAAGGCGCTATTCAAAAATGGGTGGACCACTCCATCAGCGTCACCGTCAATATCCCCAACGAAGCCACCGAAGAATTGGTCGATAAAATCTTCTACACGGCTTGGAAGGTGGGTTGTAAAGGTATTACAATTTATCGGGATGGTTCCCGTTCGGGCGTATTGGTGTCAGACGACAAAAAAGAAACTGACGACAAGAAAAAATTCAGAATCAACCACTCGCCCAAACGCCCCAAAAAGCTCCCCGCCGAAGTCGTCCGCTTCCAAAACAATAGTGAAAGTTGGATTGCCGTCGTCGGCTTGATGGACGGGCATCCTTACGAAGTATTTACCGGCAAGGCTGTGGATACCTTCATCATCCCCAAAAGCTTCCAACAGGCGTGGGTCATCAAAAATAAAGACGAAAATGGCAAAAGCCGCTACGACTTCCAAATCGTAGATAAAGATGGCTACAAAACGACCTTTGAAGGACTGTCCAGGTCTTTCGACAAAGAATACTGGAATTATGCCAAACTCATCTCCGGTATCCTTAGACACGGTATGCCCCTAATCAATGTCATCAACTTGGTCAAAAACTTAACGGTCGAAACCGAATACTTGAATACTTGGAAAAATGGCGTGGCTCGTGCGCTCAAAAAATTTATCCCGGACGGTACGACAGACCAAAAAGCGACTTGCTCGAATTGTGGGGAAAGCGGAGGAATTGTTTATGTGGAGGGCTGTCAGGTTTGTAATATTTGTGGGGATTCTAAATGTGGGTAGATTGGAATCCGGCAATGGGTAAGGACGCACGGCATTTGAATTGTAGGGACGCACGGCCGTACGTCCCTACAATTCAATACGTCCATACCATTCAAACACGTCCCTCCAATCAAATACGTCCCCACCAATCAAATACGTCCCCACCAATCAAAATACGTCCCCGCCATCCAATGCGTCCCACCCATCAAGGCGAGCGTCCCCGCCAACAAAATACGCCCGCCCCACCGAATGCATCCCCACCTGCAATGACCTAAAACACAACAAATTATAATTTAAATCATATCCTTATTTAGACATTCTACAAATAAGCACAATCCAGCCCAAAACTAATAAAAAAAAAGGAAAAAAAGAAGGAAAATCCACAATACAATGTAGATTTGCATTCGCATTGAAACAATGTCTATCCTACCCTACTTTAGAAAACTGTAACGGGCTTATCTACTTTTTTGCGTAAGCTCCCTTCTTAACCCAAATAGAATCAACAATATGAGTTGGCTTTCTAACCTATTCACATCTTCCATCGGGCGAAAAGTGATTATGAGTCTTACCGGACTCTTCTTTGTACTGTTTTTATTGGTACACCTGCTTGGAAACTTACAATTGCTGCATGCAGACGGCGGCAATGCGTTTAATCACTACGCCGAATTTATGGCACACAACGGATTCATTCAAGCTATGTCTTGGATTATGAAATTGCTTTTTGCACTGCATGCCATCCAAGGCCTAATCCTTTGGCGGCAAAATGCCGCCGCAAAAGGACAAAAATATGCCGTCAAAGTCACCAACAATACCACCTTTGCCGGTCGGAATATGATATGGCTGGGGATACTGATATTGGTATTCCTTATCTTGCACATGGGCGACTTTTGGTTTCAGATGCACTATGGCGACTTAGGAGAATTAGACGGCGTAAAAGACTTGGCCAAATTAGTAGCCATTAAGTTTAGCAGTCCGATTTATGTTGGCTGGTATGTCTTTTCCATGATTGTATTGGGCATCCACCTATGGCATGGATTTGATAGTGCTTTCCAGACCTTGGGACTTAGACACGCCAAATACGATGGCTTCGTCGTCGCAATCGGTAGAGTCTTATCTGTCGTACTTGCTTTGGGATTTGCTATTATCCCTATTCTTATGTTCCTTAACCATTAATCCAACCAAACCTTCGATATATGAAACTCAATGGAAATGTTCCTGAAGGGCCTTTAGCCACAAAATGGACAGAATATCGCTCTAAAATGCCACTCGTGGCACCCAATAACAAGAGAAAATTAGACATCATTGTGGTCGGTACTGGATTAGCAGGTGCTTCGGCTGCCGCTTCTTTTGGTGAAATGGGCTACAATGTCAAAGTCTTTACTTTCCACGATAGCCCGAGACGGGCACACAGTATCGCCGCTCAAGGCGGTATCAACGCTTCCAAAAACTATCAAAATGATGGGGACAGCGACTACAGACTTTTTTATGACACCGTGAAAGGTGGAGATTACCGCTCCAGAGAAGCCAATGTCTATCGCTTGGCTGAAGTTTCCGGTAACATCATCGACCAATGTGTCGCCCAAGGTGTGCCGTTTGCACGCGAATATGGGGGCACACTGGCCAATCGCTCTTTTGGGGGTGTATTGGTCTCCAGAACCTTCTATGCACGGGGTCAGACCGGACAACAGCTTTTGCTGGGTGCCTACTCGGCTCTTTCCCGCCAGATTGCTACCGGTCAAGTGACTCAATATAATCGTCGCGAAATGCTGGAGTTGGTGTTGGTGGACGGAAAAGCTCGCGGCATCATCGCCAGAAACTTAGTAACCGGTGAATTAGAAAGACATGCGGCTCATGCAGTTGTACTGGCCACCGGTGGGTATGGAAATCTATATTATCTTTCGACCAATGCCATGGCTTCCAATGCCACCGCCGCTTGGCGTGCCGCAAAGAAAGGGGCTTATTTTGCTAACCCATGTTATGTGCAAATCCACCCTACTTGTATCCCGCAATCCGGAGACTATCAATCCAAATTGACTTTGATGTCCGAATCCTTACGGAATGATGGACGTATCTGGGTGCCTAAGCATGAAGCCGATGTAATGGCCATTCGTGAAGGCAAAAAGAAACCGACCGAAATACCGGAAGAAGATAGAGACTACTACTTGGAAAGAAGGTATCCGGCATTTGGAAACTTAGTCCCCAGAGATGTCGCTTCCCGGGCAGCCAAAATGGCCTGTGACGCTGGTGGCGGAGTCAATGCAACCGGCAAAGCCGTTTATCTTGATTTTGCGTCAGCTATCCAAAGATATGGTAAGGCACAAGCCCATGTCCAAGGAATTCACAATCCCGATGCTGCCACCATTACCAAGTTGGGCGAACAAGTCATCGAAGAAAAATACGGTAACTTATTCGAAATGTACGAGCGCATCACCGGTGATGACCCTTACAAAACGCCGATGATGATTTATCCTGCTGTTCATTATACTATGGGCGGGCTTTGGGTCGATTATAACTTACAGTCCAATATCCCCGGATTATTTGTCTTGGGTGAAGCCAACTTCTCCGACCACGGAGCCAACCGTCTAGGGGCTTCTGCCTTGATGCAAGGGCTGGCTGATGGATATTTTGTGATACCTTATACCATAGGCACTTTCCTTTCCGGAGAGATTCGGACACCGACGATCAGTCCTGACCTTCCGGAATTTGCGCAAGCAGAACAGGCCGTCAGAGACCAAATCGAAAAACTACTATCCATCAACGGCAAAACGTCCGTCGAAGAATTCCACAAAGAATTGGGTAAAATCATGTGGGAATACGGAGCCATCTCCAGAAACGAAGAAGGCCTAAAAAAAGGTCGCCAACTAGTTCGGGAATTAAGAGAGCGTTTTTGGAAAGATGTATTTGTGCCGGGTAGTGCAGAAGACTATAACAACGAAGTCGAAAAAGCCGGCCGCGTCGCTGACTTTATGGAATTAGCCGAATTGCTCCTCATTGATGCCGAAGCCAGAAAAGAATCTGCCGGCGGACACTTCCGCGAAGAATATCAAACCGAAAAAGGCGAAGCCTTACGGAACGACAAGGATTTTGCCTACGTGGCTGCTTGGAAATGGAATGGTTGGGATCAAGACCCTGACTTATACAAAGAAGAGCTTGAATTTAAGGACATCGAACTAAAAACTAGATCATACGAATAGGTCGCTCCGGCTTGCGCAAAGTCAAGACACTCCTTGGCAGGCAACCCAAACCTATAAGTTTAAAAAATAAAAGAAATGAAACTCAACTTAAAGATCTGGAGACAAAAAAATAACAATACGAAAGGGCACTTCGAGACTCATGTCGTGGAAGCCAATGAGCACATGTCTTTCCTAGAAATGCTCGACGTATTGAACCAAAACCTTCTCGAAGCCGGCAAAGAGCCGGTGGCTTATGAGCATGATTGCCGGGAAGGTATTTGCGGGGCGTGTAGTATGGTGATTGACGGGCATCCGCACGGCCCGAATGAACGGACTACAACCTGTCAATTGCACATGCGTTTTTACAAGGATGGTCAGACAATTACGGTCGAGCCATTCCGCGCTAAGGCTTTTCCGATTATCAAGGATTTGGCGGTCGATCGCTCGGCGTTTGATCGCATCATCCAATCCGGTGGATTTATTTCCGTCAATACGGGTGGCCCGAGAGATGCCAATGAAATTCTCATTGACAAAGACACGGTGGAATTGGCTATGGATGCTGCCGCTTGTATTGGTTGTGGGGCCTGTGTTGCGGCTTGTCCGAATGGCGCAGCGATGTTGTTCACTTCCGCAAAAGTCAGCCACTTGAACCTCCTACCGCAAGGTAAATTAGAAAAAGACAAGCGTGCCCTAGGCATGGTCAGACAAATGGATAAAGAAGGTTTTGGAAATTGTACCAACTTAGGTGCCTGCGAAGCCGAATGTCCAAAAGGAATCAGTTTAATCAACATAGCTCTGATGAACAAAAACTATCTCTCAGCAGCTATTTGCTCAGAAAAAGAGTAATATTCCTGAACATATCCCTCATAAAATGTCTATCGTTTTTCCGGTAGGCATTTTTTTTATCTAAGCTCTTCGGCTTTTTCCAGCAAAAATTCTGCATTGATTACTTTGCCTTCTGCTTTTAGTTCGGCAACATATTTATCAATCGCAGACCGATCTCCCGGAATAATCCTAATTAATCGATTTAAATATCGCAAGTGAAGTAGATAGTTTTTTCTCCTTACTTCCGGAATATCCTTACGTCTGCTTAGGAAGACTTTAAAGGCATCAATATGGGACTCTAATACATCGAATTCATCTAATTCATAGTATGCTGCGGCTAATAATGCCTTCGCAGCCAAGCCAAATGCCACATCATCATATTCGATTACATTCAATAATGGCACAACTTTTTCAAACTCTTTCTTTCTTTGATGTAATAAGGCCAAAGTAAAATTCATCGCACTTTCCCGGACACTAGGATGAAGTTTAGACCCATATTCCTGAATAAACCACTCCGTCCATTCGAATTTTTCAATTCGTAAGGCCAACCGACAAGCATTTCTAAACTTATTCAAAGCAATGTACCCATCTTTTTCAAGAATATATCCCTTCTCAATCATTTGCTTAATGAGAGCAATGTACTGTGCGTTATACTCCGAAGCCCCTGCATTCAATTTGGCCACCGTATAGTTTAGTGCACCGGAATAGATTTGCACGGCTTCATCTACAGGAAAGATATGAATATTCTTATTGATTAGCTCTTTCAACTTATTAAAAGCCTCCACATTATTAATGTCCAACATGGCCAATGTCAAATAATAATAAATCGCCACAGCAGGCTCTTGGCGATAATCGCTAGTCTTTAAATGATTCAGAATCTCCTCGATGAACATCAATTTAAAGTCATGCGCTAAAAATTTTCGCCGCGACAGAGATGTGGTGTAGAAGGCCAATTTTTCGGTAAGATAAAACAAATCCAAATTTTTCAGGATTTCTTCTACATTAGACTTGGCTTCTCGATCCTTGTTAAATTCAATCAATTGATAGTACTCCTTTTCCTTTGTATATTTTTGCAAATAAAAAGAAGCATCTCGATAAGGGGTTTCTTCAAAAAAACGATCACTTTGTCGGATAGAAATAGATTTCAACGCATCAATCCCCAAATCATGAACCGCTTTCATTAGATAATTAATTTGCCGCCCTGTATCTGTTTGGTATTGCTCCTGCGCCAAAAAATCCTTAAAAACACGTAATAAATCGGAGTTAAGCTTACGTAAATTCACCTCCTTAAAATCTGCCTTACCAAATACCTTTTTCCAAAAATAGGTCTTAGATAGCTTTTGCTGTCCATTTTTGTCGATAAAAGAAGAGATAACATCAAATGCACGAAGAAAAGTCTTGCTCCGGTTAAAATACGGAGATAGCAAATAAAGTCGAAACCGTTTCCGGCTCTCCAAATCTAATTTGCGTAAGCTCTGTACAATTTTAGTGGATTCCATAGTAAGGCTGAGTGCTTTTGGCAAATTTAAGAAAAATTTGGTAACCACTCATCAATGAATATGGAAGTTTTGCTTTGCAAAAGCCGTACGGTAACGGTGAATTCTGTCACCAAGCTCAGGTGGCCAAGTCGAGAATAACGCCCCAAAGATAAGACATGCACTAGTCAATTCTAAAATAACAAGCTTAGCTAAGACTTTTTGTGACTGTTTAGGCTCTTACAATTTTGGTCAAAAATGCCTTTTTCACCCCTGTTTTTTTTAAATTTTTCTCACGTAGGGACGTACATACCGGCTTCTGTGGTCTTTGAACAACAAACAAAAAGTGGTATTTATTCTTCCAGCAAAATTTGTAGTTTTTTAGCGAACCATTGTTTATAAAATCTCGTATAGTCCCGTTATCCCGAAAGGCGTGCCCGTTTCCTTGCTTTTTGGTACAAATTAAAAGTTTCAGAATAGAGACTTGGGGAAATTTCCAAGATTCGCCGAAATTAGACATCATCAACAAGATTCTTGGCGAAGACATCCGAGTTTTTGAAAATCCAAGGGCTTTCGAGCATCATCGAGCGTCTCAACTGTTCTCAATCATGAAAAACAAACTGAATAACAAATGCAAAATACTGAATATCGAGAGATGAAGCCAAAAACAAACCACTACCGAAGCCAAAGACCAAAAGCAGCTTGCTGCGCCCCAAAGACCAAAGACCAAAAAGATATGTTAAATTTTCCCAAGATGAAGCTTGTGGCATCAAATTTGAATAATTAAGAAAAATTGGTAATATGTTCTTCCCACGCAACAGACCACCAATTTATTGCCCCAGCCGGCTTCCAAGACCCGATACAGTTTGTTTTTCGTCCATTTTCCAGATATTTTTTTGCGCAAGCAAGAAAAGGTGCATAGATATAACAAACTGCAAACCAATTGATTAACACATTCAAAAAAATGCTAATGAGAAAGTCCGCTCTTTTTTTTCCCATTATTGGTTGTAATTCACCAAATAAACTCCTATCTTGCAATCAAATAAACATCCCTTATATGAAATCACTTCGACGAATTGCCATTTTGTTGATATTTGGTCTATTGTCGTTGGGCAGTAATGCGCAAACGACCGGGGGCAGAATTACGGTTATCCAAAATCAATCTTTTAGTACAGAAATATTCGCTAGCCCCAATGTACCCATCAGAACACTCGCCCCCTTGCATGGTACAGCCCCGAGCCAAGCCCAACCATTGGGGAATAATCTTTATGAAATTTCCTACACCCCCGATGCTGATTATATCGGCTTTGATCAAGTTACTTATGAAGTTTGGACGTCTCCGCAATCTTATAATTACGTTACCTATCAATTTGATGTAGTAAAATCTATTGTAAAGCCAAAAGATGACTATAGTTTTAGATTTCTAGGCGGTTCTGCGCTTAGTATTGATGTTATTTCTAATGATTATGCGAGTAATCCCCCTTTGACGCTAAAGAACATTTCATTTCAGGAAGGCGGTACGGCAACCATTAATAATGGACAGATTGACTTTGTTCCCGATGCTGATTATACCGGATTTGCACAAATAAGATATACGGTTTGTGATAGCCTAGGCACTTGCGCCACAGGTCTGTTCACTACGAGTGTGGTTGATGGATACCCTGAATCCAATAGCCAATTGCACTTAGGTACTACAAAAAACACAAAGGTGGTTATCCCCATGGAATATCCTCACTTCTTGCCCACCCAAGAAGCACTCCATGGTACTTATGAGATTGCATATACAGCAACCGATTCGATGGAATTGATTTATACACCGGATACGGACTATGTCGGAGAAGATTATTTTGTCTTAGCTCTTCACCCTCCTATTTCTTCCGGTGCTCCCCACACTTTCTTAGAAGTGTATCTGGACGTTTATGATAAATCTGCTCCCAACACCATTGCTATTGATGATCAATACTTTACCCCAAGAAATGTCCCCATCTCTTTTAATGTCTTGGATAATGACTACGGAAATTATTACGTAAAAGGCTTTTCTCAGCCACCATCAGGAACTTTGGTTTATATGGGGGGGGGCAATTTCACCTATACGCCGGAGACTGACCATTCGGGAGGGGTTAGCTTTACGTACCGGGTTGGAAATATGTTTGACCCCAATATCGAAGCGGCCACTGTTGAAATCGGCATCGGAAACCAAGCACCTTCTAAGGGTACTTTTGACCTGACAACATCCATGAATACCCCCTTGGTGATTCGGTATCCGGTGGACTTTACGGAATATGCCTTTGAATTGACTAATCAGGCCGATGATGGCATCGTAGAAATATTTGAAGGACAACAAACTATTACAGTCAATGGTGAAGAAATTTCGGGCTATAACTTAATGGTTTATACGCCTAATGATGGCTTTGAAGGCGTGGATGAATTTGATTTTAATTATTGTGTGGCAGAAAATGGAGAATGCAAAGAAGTAAAGGTCAATTTAGATGTGATTGATGCCCCTAGTGAGTGTGTTGATGGCTGTGTCTGGCCGGGAGATGCTGACCACGATGGCGTCATCTCTTCTAAAGATATTTTAGCTATCGGTCGATTCTTTGGGGAAACCGGACCTAAACGGGCAGATACTAATACCGATTGGTATGCCCACCAATCCACAGACTGGAATAATACAAAATATAGTGAAGAGCTCAAATATGCCGATACCAATGGAGATGGACAGATTACTGCGGAAGATACGGTTGCGATTAGCCAAGCTTACGCTAAAAATTCCAGTTTAACACCCAAGATTCCTGCAACCAAAAAGAATATCGATATTCATTTTGGTACCCCATCTGTACTCAACCCACAGCCCGGTGACTTTGTAACGATTCCTTTAATCTTAGGAACGCCTGCTCATCCTGCGGTTGATGTGTATGGATTCACCTACAATATCGACTATTGGGTGGATGCCTTTGATAATGTATCTATCACCTACAATAAAGAAAGCTGGCTTACCCGAAACGACGCTGTACTCTCTATCTCTAAACCACCGTACAACGGACGCATCGAATCCGCCATCACCAGAACCGGCAAGATTGCAGCCAGTGGTATAGGGATTATTGGATTATTCAACACGATTGTTGATGATGAAGTTGATGGATGGAAACTAAACGATGGCAAGATTGACCTTCGCATAGACGGCGGAGTCGTCTCGAATGCCCAGGGGCAGTCCTTCAGCATCAATGGTAGTAGCACCCAACTCACACTCAACTTAGCCGGCACCGGATTAACCAAGATAGATGAAGATCAGGTCATCCTCTACCCTAACCCGGCATCAGAAGAACTCAATATCCACCTGAATAGCGGCTTCAAAGCTACAGACATTGAGATTTTGGATATGCAAGGTCGGACGATACTTGGTATCAATGGCTTGGAGACCAATCACTATAGCTTGCCGTTGGATACTTATACTTCCGGCATCTATATTGCTAAGGTTTACACATTGGACGGCGTAGTACTCAAAAAATTCAATGTCACCAAAGATGAGTTCTAGCCTCTTTTAAGATACAACTTATTATAATCCCTGGAAAAGCCTGAACTTCATTGTTTTGGGCTTTTCTTTTTTTTGGTGCTAGCGCTGCCTTTGGTGCTCAATTTGTCCTTCGGACGTTCAGTTTTCTTTGACGAATTAATTTGCGAGATTTATTGCATGCCTCCCGTTGTACTACATACCGCTTACCGTTTGTTGTTGGATATGCATGTTATGTATGCACAGCGTACCACCCACAACTTACAACTGCAACGCCCTCGGCTTAGATACACGACCTCCAT
>JALVCY010000177.1 GCA_027009605.1 Saprospiraceae bacterium | reverse complement strand
AGCTTGTTGTTCGGTCTCAGCAATGACGACGGCGATGGGTTGGCCTTGAAAGTGTAACTCCTTTTCTGCCAATAATTCTTCATCGGGAAAGATGCCACCGATTTGGTTTTCTCCGGGAATGTCTTGGTGGCTGATGATTTGAATAACGCCGGGCATTTGTTGGGCTTTCGCAAAATCTATGGCATCTATTTCACCATGCGCAATGGGAGACGAAAAAACCGCCGCATACAACGTGCCCTGTCTAGTGGGGATGTCATCTAAGTAGATGGACTGCCCGGTGACATGTGCTTTGGAATCTATATTTTTCATGATAGAAAAGGTCTATTTTAGGATCGAGATGAATGGACGGGAACGAAGTCGGAGATAGAAAACTGCTCCGGAAAGAGTTCGATAAAATGTGCAAAAAATAATTGCCTGAGCAACAATCTCTTATAGCTTACACTCCCGCGTACATCACTGATGGGACTGATTTCTTCTTGCATAATGGCATTGGCTTGAACAATGGTTTTTGGTGACAATTCCTTGTTAATCAGGTAGTTACAAGTGTTTTCTAAATAGGTGGGAATAGGGCCGATGCCGCCCGCAGCCAAATGGATTTGTTGGATATGATTGTCTTTGACGATGATGGAAGCGGCTGAATTAACACTGGCAATATCCAGGTGCGTCCGTTTGCTCACCTTCTCAAAGTTAAATTTTCCGAAAGGAATATTAAAAATTATTTCGGTAATAATTTCGTGTTGGTTCAAATCCAAATCCTTGTATCCTTTGTAAAAGTCTTTTAGGAAGATGGTTCTTTTGTGTTGATTTTTTTGAAGCGTGATTTGGGCATTCAAAGCCAAGAAGAAAGCCGTCATATCCCCGATAGGAGAAGCATTCACAAAGTTTCCCGCAAGGGTTGATACATTGCGAATCATCGCCGAAGAAACTAATTTTAGATGCTTCGTTAAATCCGGAAATAGTTGGGCAAATGCCGGGGTCTCCAATAAGTCTGTAACAGTCGTACTTGCTCCCAATGTGCAAACTCCATCTTCTACCTTGATAAAGCGCAACTCCGAATGATGAACCGCAAAATCCAAATTTTGTGTAACCAGCGCTTCATGCTTTTGGACATATAAATCCGTGCCCCCACCCACGAATTGGGTCTGACCAAATTCCTTTTTGTTTTTTGGCGCAAGCTCCGCTAACCGTTCCGGAATCTCATTAAAATAGGCCGGCAAAAAATGATTTTCCACCAGCCAAGAGATGGGCTGTTGTTGATTTTTTTCCGCAAGGGATTGAGTGACTTTGGCAGCCGCTCTTTCAATCGGTTTGTACCCTGTGCACCGGCAAATATTTCCGCTGATTGATGCCAATGCTTGGTCATCCGTAGGTGCTTGAGCAGACAGGCAATATTGCGAAAGCGAAACTACAAATCCCGGTGTGCAAAACCCGCATTGTGTCCCCGACTCATCCACCAGATGTTGCTGGACGGGGCTTAATTCATCCATATTTAAGCCTTCGATAGTGACGACGTGTTTGCCTTCGATATTGCCGATTGGGGTCAGGCAAGAAGGGATTTGTTGGTAGTCCATCTGGCCATTTTTGACCGTTCCGGCGAGTACTGTGCAAGCGCCACAATCGCCTTCGCGACAACCGATTTTGGTGCCGGACAAATGCTGTTCGTGCCGGATAAAATCCACTAAAAGCGAGCCGGATGGAAGGTTGGTCACTACTTTTTTATCATTAAGGATGAATTCGAGCATTTAGTATTCAATTTTGTCATTACTATCTTTCCAGAGTTTAAAAGCTTCGATGGCTTCGTCTCTGAGCAATTGGATGGTTTTGAGTTTTCTTTCGCCGTAAGGCAAGGCCAATTCTTGATAAATAAAATCATCATCGAAGTCTATTTCTGCGGCATCTTGCTTGGTATTGGCATAGTACATCTTGTCGGGACGTGCCCAATAAATCGCCCCCAAACACATCGGACACGGCTCACAACTAGAATAAATCTCGCATCCATCCAGTTGAAAAGTCCCTAATTCTTTGCAGGCATTGCGGATGGCGACCACTTCGGCGTGTGCGGTGGGGTCATTGTCGGAAGTCACTTTATTTACGCCGCGTGCGATGATTTTGTTGTCTTTGACGATGACGGCACCAAACGGTCCGCCGTTGCCATAATTGACATTTTCGATAGAAAGTCGGATGGCTTCGCGCATAAATTTTTCTTGTTTCGACATGTTTTGTGTTTTGTTTGTGGTTATTTTGATTTTTGGGGATGCTAAGGTAGGGGTTTTGTTGGATTTTTAGTAACTTTTCAAAAGTTTAAAACTTTTGGAAAGTTCTTGGCCTTACGGCAAAATTAAAACCCTTATTTTTGCCAAATGTCAAATACAAATACCATTTCTATCTCTTTTTCTAATCGCTCGCTCAAGGGAGAAGCACCACTACCGGCATCTAAAAGTATTAGTAATCGGGTGTTGATTATTCGGGCGTTGAGTGGGGCTTCTTTTCGGATTGATAATTTATCGGATGCGCAGGACACGGTGACGATGAATCAAATTCTGAAAGGTTTTTCCAATGGACAAACGGAGTTTAATGTGGGACATGCCGGCACGACGTTTCGATTTTTGACCGCTTTTTTGGCGATAAAAAAAGGTCGTCAAATCTTGACCGGTTCGGCTCGTATGTTGCAACGTCCCATCGGCCCCTTGGTGGATGCCTTGCGACAAATTGGAGCGAATATCCGATATTTGGGAGAAGAAGGCTATCCACCCTTGCAGATAGATAGTCCACAATTTACTGATAATCAAACGGTTAGTATATTTGCCGGCATGAGTTCTCAATTTTTATCGGCGTTGTTGTTGATTGGGCCTTATTTGCCGAAAGGCTTGATATTGAAGCCGGAAGGAAAAATGGTCTCGTCTTCGTATCTCCAAATGACCATGGATTTGATGCAAGAGTTTGGAGCAAAAATCGAGCTGACGGGCAAGGTCATATCTGTCCAAGCAGGCAAATATCTAGCAAAGGATTTTGAAGTGGAAAGTGATTGGTCGGCGGCATCTTATTTCTTTGGGATGGCGGCAGGAGTGGAAGAAGTGGATTTGTTATTGCCGAAGTTGCGGAAAAATAGTTTGCAGGGCGATCAGGCGATGGTTGACCTTGCGGCAAAATTCGGGATAGGCAGTCGATACACGGAAGCAGGTGTGCAGCTTTACAAAGACGCTTCTTTGGAAGAAGATATTTTGGATATTGATTTTTTAGAATTTCCGGATTTGGCGCAGACGGTGATGGTGATGGTTGCCCTTACGGGAAAGACAGGATTTTTTACCGGCTTGGAGACCTTGAAAATTAAAGAAACAGATCGCATCCTAGCACTCCAAACAGAATTAAAGAAAGTAGGCGTTTATTTTACGCAGCTTCCGCAAAAATTCTCCCCACAATCAGGAAAGACTTTTTACACGATTAACGGAAAATTAGACTTGTCCCAAACCCCCACGTTCTCTACTTATGAAGACCACCGGATGGCAATGGCTTTTGCCATATTGGCTACCAAAGGGCGCATTAATATTAAAAATCCGGGAGTAGTAAAAAAATCTTTTCCCGGTTTTTGGGATGTGCTTGGATTGCTAAGCCGTGGATAGATAGCACGCTGATGACACAGATCTTAAGGATTCTCACAGATTTGAGATAGAATACGGACGATACGGATGGGCACGGATTTTTATCTGGATCGGCGACTTTAGTCGCCTAGATTGTTGTTTAGTGAACTTGGCGACTGAAGTCGCCGTTACATTGGTCACATATTTATAGTTTGCTACCAATCAAAGACACTCTAAAAAGAGCATTTTACATTGAAATGTATCCATACGAGCGATGGAGTGTCCGCACGTTACAAAACCGGATTTCCAGTAGATTGTATAAGCGGATAAGCCGAATCCAAATATTGCAAAGAAAATGTTCAGCCGACCTACTTTAGGCCGGCTGAACAAGTTGATTTTTTATTGAGTAATAAATTTTCCGGTAATAATCTTCTGATTAGTCATTATTTTTATCAAATAAATGCTCTTGGGTAATGAACTAATATCAATGGTGGAGTTCTTGGGATGGATTACAAGAGCGCCTTTACTATCAAAAATTTGAATATCCAGAATGGTGGCGTTTTCTACGGAGATATTAATAATATCATTGGCCGGATTGGGCTGTATTTTTAATGTTGTCTTGTTTGTTTCAAGAAGGAAGTCCGGCGATACAGGGAATAACCCAAAATCATGGTTTTGTTGGACTGCCGGTAAAGGATAGAATTCCTGTAGGGTATCCGTTGTGATGTTCCATGTAGTATCGGTAATCGTCGCTTGAACAAGGGAACTGGTATCTGTGGAATACCAATAGTAGTAGCCTT
>JALVCY010000176.1 GCA_027009605.1 Saprospiraceae bacterium | reverse complement strand
ACCCGTAAATAAGCTTTTTCTGAAGGCACGGCTGTCCGAATATTCACGATTCCGTTCATCGCCGAAGAGCCGTATAACGCCGAAGAAGCCCCTTTCAATATCTCGATTTGCCCAACATTTTCTACCGGCATATCCAACCAATTAGGAAAAGCCGCATCCGTCTGCATAATCGGCATCCCATCCAACAACAACAATACCCGGCTACCCGCTCCATAAGAATAACCGGCGCCCCCCCGAATATTGGCCTGCCCATCGATTACGTCTATCCCCGAGACCCGATTCAAAACCGCATCCAAACCCACCGTATTGGTTGATTCCAGCAATTTGGGCTTTAAAACGGCCAAAGATACGGTCGTTTTCCCCAATGGCTTTTCAAACCGGCCGGCGGTGACCACCGCTGTTTCTAACAGACTATTGGCCGGTTTTAAGGCAAAATCCAAGGAGATAAGGGTCTGATTTTGGGTGACAATCCGCTTGGTCTGAGATTGATACCCCAAAAAAGAGCAGGTCACCACCAAAGAATCCACTTGATCTACCGTCAAAACATAGTCTCCGTTGACATCTGAAGTTGCCCCTTCCTTCCCATCTTCTACATACACATTGGCAAAAGGAATGGGTTGCCGGGTCGAAGCATCAATGATTCGTCCACTCACCTTCAAGCCGGCTTGACTGAATAGAGAAAAGGTAATCAGAAGGAATAAAAAAATAAATGGAGCTCGCCGCATAGTTTTAGTTTTGGGTAGCTACTCAGCATGGATGCCGGGTAGTTACATTTGGGGAACAAACGTTTTTTTTGCGCACCAAATTACGATTTTTTTGGACAAGACTATATTGGAAAGTGGATTCCGTCCGGTACCGGCGATTTTTTTCTTGATTCGGCGGTTGACACCGCCGGTTTGGTAGCAGCCAAATTTATTTGGCTGGTTGGTAGCAGCCAAATTTATTTGGCTGGTTGGTAGCAGCCAAATTTATTTGGCTGGTTGGTAGCAGCCAAATTTATTTGGCTGGTTGGTAGAGCCAAATTTATTTGGCTGAAAGTGCTCACCATCTCCCGAATAAATTCGGAAGTACCAACGAGAAATCCAACTTAGCGGCATTTCTTAACAGGAATTAAGATGGAAGAGTGCAGACTGAAGTGTGGAAAAATTAAGGAGCAAAGCATGCCCGTGGCGCCATGTTGCTGCGCTCCATGGCTACAACGGCAGTTGAAACAGCCGTTACATTCGATATGGGTAACTGTTTTGGGGAGCTGGTAGCAGCCAAATTTATTTAGCTGGTTAGTAGAGCCAAATTTATTTGGCTGGTTGGTAGAGCCAAATTTATTTGGCTGAAAGTGCTCACCATCTCCCGAATAAATTCGGAAGTACCAACGAGAAAACCAACTTAGCAAAACTTTCCAAAAGTTTAAAACTTTTGGAAAGTTATGTAGCGTAACCAAAAAAAAATTTGTTCATCGCTTTAAATCTTGGCGAAGTGGACTTTTCGGAGCGAACTCATCTTCAACAGTTCAACAGGGTAAACGAAAAGAAAAAAAATAGAATATAAAAATAAAAACCACCTTAGACCGGGAATGAAAGATTGCCGACAAAGGTGGCACCTAACTCATTGGTAATCAATATCTTAGTGAGTTCTTAGTGGCAACTTCGTGTACTTAGTGGTTAGGTATTACCCTCTTCCTTACCACTAAGTTTACCCTAAGAAGCGCTACAAACGAATCAAACTCACCGCTACACCGTCAAACCTTATCCAAAATATCCTTCTTTTTCTCAGCATATTCGGTTTCGGTAATTAGCTCCAGTTCAAATAGGTTTTTGAGTTTTTTCAAACGTTCGATGGGCGTCTCATCGGCGTCATGGGCGTTCGCATTGGATGGTTCTGTTTCCACTTCTTTCTCCACAGCAGCTTGCTGCACTTGGGTGACCATATTTTCATCTAGGCTCTTGCTTTCCATGGACATTTCGCAGCCAAATTCATCATGGAAAAAATCATCCAAGCGGTCGGCTTCCTTCGCCAAACCAATCATGTTTTTTCTCACAACTGCCTTTTGATCCGAATAAATATCCGATAAATGAGTCCGATAAGAGAGAAAGATTTTATTTTCATAAATACCTAATTGATAGGGCTCTACTTGATTGCTATCAATATAAGTTAGGCACTCGTCGAGCTTGTTTTTAGGTAGCTTATTCAGTGGTGAAGTCACAAAAAGATAGTTGCTATTCACCACAAAAATCCGAATTAAGGCACTTCCTTGATGGAATTCCCAATAATCTCTACCCGCCCGGCACAAAACCGGGTTGGCGCCCAATTCTACCAAGGCATCTTCCGTAAATTTGGCAAAGTGAGACAACTCAAACTCTTCAAAAACAGAGATATCTATTTTATTACCACAGTTGGTACAAAATTCTGTTTCTTCTTCGATGAAATGGTCGCAAGAATTGCATTTGACCCGGTATTTTACATCCTCAAACCGGTAGTCATTGATTTCCTTAATGACATCGGTATGTTGAATCCCAAATCCCACATTATCGGCCTGTGTAAACTTAGAAGTCGTCACACCGATTAAGACGCCATTTTCGTCCAACATCGGCCCGCCGGAATTTCCGGGATTCACAGCCGCATCTGTTTGTACATAATTGCGGCCATGCATGGGTTGATTAGGCGAAGAGACAATTCCTTCCGTTACCGTAAAAGGCATTCCGAAAGGGAAGCCATTGATATAGACTTTTTGCCGGTTTTCGACTTTATAGTCCGCTTCCAAACGGATGGTTCCTTTCCGGCTCTTTAGGCCTTCTACATCCAAAAAAGCCAAGTCCACTTCCGGATTTACCATCGCAACCTTGGCCAAAAAGCGATTATGGTTATGGTCTTCGACAGCGACCGTTTTGCTGCCCGCTACTACATGATAGTTGGTAATCACAAAATCTTGCGAATCCACTTTAAAACCGGTGCCACTACCATTAGCGGTAATGATTTTATATATTGAGTTTTTCGTATTATCCATTCTCAGGCTGGGTTTTGAAATATGTCTAACTTGCAGACAATCAATTAATTAACTAAACAATTTTGAGAAGAATCCTTTTTTCTTCGATTGGGCTGCCGGTACTTCTTCATTGACCTTGCCTTCATACAGGGTATAAAATGCTTTCGACAATTTGGGCGCAGCTTCATCTGGCTCAAGTCCGGAGACTTCTTCCAATACATCTTCAATCACCTTTTTGTAGCTATCTTCCAAGTTAAAATCATAGATTAACTTCAACAAGGTGAACTGCAAGTAATAGGAAAGATCAAAATGGCTATTCTCCTTCTCGTATTTCTCTACTTGCGATAAATTTTGTTTGAGTCGGTCGGTGATTATTTGTTCGGAGCTTCTCCAACGCAAAGAGATAAACTGCTCTGCATGATAAACATTTTTCATAATTTCTTCCTTCGGTTTTTCAGACAATTTTTTCATAAAATTATTGCCCTTGTCCACCCGAAAGTTAAAATCCAAATCTCCATTAAACAAATTCCGGATATATTCTATCAAGTCTGATCTCAACCGGCCCTGCACATACGGCATATTGGATAATTTCAACAAAGAAATAACCAAGTTATCCCACTGAAAACTATTCCATCTTTTCTCAATGAAAAACTGCGTATAATTATGAAAATCTTCGAAAATATCGCTAATCTGTGACCAAACTTCTTCTTTTTCTGACTCCGTCAACTCCTTAACCTTCGGTTTTTTATAAAACTCAGCAGCATAGTTTTCCACAAATTGGTCGTCAAAATCGTCGGCATACACGCAAACTTCATGCAAAACATCATACAACTTATTGGGTTGGCAGACGGAAAGCGGCATGTCATATTCAAACCATAACTCATCGCCGTGCAAACCAATATGCGCTAAGGTCAACGGGCTAAAATTGACTTCGCCTACCCGACGCAATAAGGCCACACGATTTGTGGCTGCCGTCAGCCGCAAAAAAGGAGCTCGAACGCTAAATTTGTCATCCGTCACTTTCACTTGAATCTCTGCAGAACCTTGCGTTTGCACAATATTCAGGTCTTTGGCTGCATCTTGCCCCTCCATCAAGCCGGGATTGATATAATTCAACACTTCTATGACCGCATCCTTAAACCTTTTCTCATCAAAGGCATCAATGGCTTCATCCCAGTGGGAGACCTGAATGACCGGATCTCCAATACTAGGAATAGGTCTTCGATACCTTGGTATTACATTTTCCATTTAATTTTATTTTTTTTATTTGTTTTTTTTGTAACTGTTTAGCTACCCACTATTTTGGTCAAAAAATGCCCTTTTTGCGCCTGTTTTTGCTAAAATTTTTTCACGTAGCCCAGCTACGCTTCAAAAATTGTAGCTTCAACATCCACAAAAATGCCT
>JALVCY010000175.1 GCA_027009605.1 Saprospiraceae bacterium | reverse complement strand
CCCGTCTGAAGAACTCATCAGGCCATCCGCCAAGCCACCCCTAATTTTGGATATCTACCCAAAAAACCATTACCGAACTCACTTCTCACTACTCATCTCTCACTACTTACTTTTCCCGCAGATTTGCGCAGATTACTTCCCGCTGATTTGCGCAGATTTTTTCCTTTCCTGAAAACCATTACCGAACTCACTTCTCACCACTCACTACTCACCACTCACTACTCATCTCTCACTACTCACCGCTCATCTCTCACTACTCACCACTCACTACTCACCACTCACTACTCATCTCTCACTACTCACCACTCATCTCTCACTACTCACCACTCACCACTCATCTCAACCTGCAAAGCTCTCAACCCGAAGTCCGTATCCACGATAGTAATCGGGACGAGTTCTCAACCCAGGGAGCCGAAGGCGACCGTCTCAACTTCTTCAACTAGCGCAGCGAATCAACTAGCGAAGCCTGCGAGCGAATCAACTAGCGCAGCGAATCAACTTCTTCAACTTTTTCAACTATCTCAACTATCTCAACTACCAGAATATCGAACAATGAAGCCAAAAACAAACCACTACCGAAGCCAAAGACCAAAAAAACAATATCATGCAGAACAATTACCATTTATTCATTATATTTGCGCAATCTTGAATGTGGCGATTACTCTCCAACTTATTCACCCCGGCATGCGTAACCGCAAAACAATTTGAAGTACTGCCTGCCCCAAATAAAAATACCATGAAAAAGACTTTAATAATTGGCTTATTTGCCTTTGTTTCGATGTTTCTCTTCTCCGGATGTATTGATTTTTTAGAAGACATTACTTACCATAGAGACGGCTCCGGTACTTATAAATTTACGATGGACATGGGCGCCATTAAATCTATGATTGACGGACTGGGCGATTTAGGAGATAAGGACAAGGACGAAGACGACAGTACTTCGCCTGACAAAAAAGACCCTACGTCGGATATAAACGAAAAATTTGACGAGCTAAAAACAAAATTACAAGTCATCGAAGGAATCTCTCACTTTGAATCTATCAACGACACGGCCAACTATGTCTTTGGATTTTCTTTCGACTTTAAGAATCTGGCAGCTTTGGACAAAGCTTTACATAAGCAAAACGACAAGCTCGCCACATCAACGGTTCTTTTCTCCGGCAAAAAGAGACTACTCTCCCGCAGCAACAAAGGCTCCTTAGCCGAATCATTCCAAAAAGAAATGATGGGGGATGATGAAGATTCGGAAATGGCCAAAGCCATGTTTGAAGATATGAAGATGCGCACGGTTTACCATTTTGACCGAAAGGTAAAGTCTTCCAGCAATCCTAACTCCTTGATTTCCGCTGATTACAAAACCGTCACCTTGGACTACTACCCCCTAAAACCCGAAATGAATAAAGGAAATATGGGCGTAGGAACCACCATCAAATTAAAATGGCGATAAAAATCAGCCTAACTAGTTGATTTTCAAAGAATGATTACTACCTTTGCGCCTCAAGATTGTGCGTTCACCAAAAACATACACCTCTTCATGAAAAAGTATCTTTTTCTACTTGTCGTACTGGTTGCTTTGGCTAGTTGCAAAGACTCTAAGCCGGACACTCATTCAAAACATCCGGATGGCAAGGCTTCAGCCTCCGCAAAACATCTGGATTCACTCATCTTAGAAGGAGAGACTCATTTCAAAAGCCTTCGACAATTGACCTTTGGAGGGGACAACGCCGAAGCCTATTGGAGCTTTGATGATACCAAGCTAGTCTTCCAAGCACGTAATGAAGATTGGAACGCACCTTGTGACCAAATTTATGTGACCGGTGTTAATGAGACTTGGCCGAAAGGCAAGATGCCCCCACTCCTTTCTACCGGCAAAGGGCGGACGACTTGCTCTTATTTCCTTCCCGGAGATACGACGATTCTTTACGCATCCACTCATTTGGCCGGCGATGCCTGTCCCCCGCTTCCCGCCAAAAGAGCCGACCACAAATACGTTTGGCCCATCTACAAATCATTTGATATTTTTGTGGCCGACTTAAAGGGCAATATCCTCAAACAATTAACCAATGAACCCGGATATGATGCCGAAGCCACCGTTTCTCCGAAAGGAGATAAAATTGTCTTTACTTCTATGCGGACAGGCGACTTGGAATTATTTACCATGGATATTGATGGCAGCCATGTCAAGCAGGTAACGCATGAATTGGGCTATGACGGCGGCGCTTTTTTCTCTCCGGATGGTACCCAACTTATCTTTCGCTCTTCTAGGCCTAAGACCAAAGAAGAAATCAAAGAATACAAAGACTTACTAAAAGAAGGGCTCGTCACACCCACTCAAATGGAGCTTTACATTTGCAATGTGGATGGCAGCGACTTGCGTCAAATCACACATTTGGGCAATGCCAATTGGGCGCCATTCTTCCACCCTTCCGGAAAAAAAGTCATCTTTGCTTCCAATTATGAATATGAGCGGGGATTTCCTTTTAATCTCTACATGATTAATACGGATGGAACCGGCTTGGAAAAAATAACGGCCAGTGGGATGTTTGATGCTTTTCCGGTGTTCTCCAATGATGGAAAATATTTGGTCTTTTCGTCTAACCGGAATAACGGCGGCGGCCATGACACCAATTTATTCATTGCCGAATGGCAGGACTAAGATAAACTGCTGATTATCAGCCTATTCATACCGAAACTAAAACGATGAAGGGAATAACACCACAGATGATTTTGCTTTTGATTTGCGGCTATTTTGTGCTGCTCATGGTCATCTCTTGGTTGACTTCCCGAAGGGCGACTAATGCCACATTCTTTAAAGCGGACAATAAGTCCCCATGGTACTTAGTCGCTTTTGGCATGATAGGAGCCAGCTTGTCCGGTGTCACCTTTATCTCGATTCCCGGGCTCGTGGGAGCCACCCCCGAAGTAATGAAATTACTAACCGGTACCGCCACGCTCAAAGCCAATATTTACTTCTCGTATATGCAGGTAGTGATGGGTTATATTGTGGGTTATGCGGTGATAGCCTTGGTTTTATTGCCTTTGTACTACCGGTTGCGGTTGACTTCCATCTATCAATATTTGGGTCAGAGATTTGGCTATTATACGCAAAAGGCCGGGTCTGCCTATTTTTTGGTTTCGCGGGTCATTGGTGCATCTTTTAGGATATATTTGGTGGCCATCGTCCTGCAAAACTTTATGATGGACGCCTTTGGTATTCCATTTTGGGCCACCATACTCATCATGGTGACTTTGATTTGGGCTTACACCTACAAAGGCGGAATCAAGACCATCATTTATACCGATACCTTGCAGACCTTATTCATGTTAATTGCGGTGGTCGCAACGATAGCCTACATAGGCTCATCCATGGGTCAATCCTTTACAGAAATATTAAACACCGTCAAAAACAGCGAGTATTCCAAGGTCTTTTTCTTTGATAATGGCTGGAGTGACCCCAATTTTTTCTTCAAACAATTTTTTAGCGGGGCTTTGATGGCCATCGTCATGACGGGCTTAGACCAAGATATGATGCAAAAAAACTTGACCTGCCGCTCCCTAAAAGAAGCTCAATTGAATATGGGCTCGTTTGTATTTGTCCTGTTCTTTGTCAATGCTTTATTTTTGTCCTTGGGCGCTTTGTTGTATATTTATTCGTCCAATATAGGCCTTTCGTTGCCGAAATCTACGGATAATCTCTTCCCATTGCTGGCACTCAGACATTTTCCAACTTATATCTCTGTGATTTTTCTTTTGGGCTTTATCGCTGCCGCTTTTTCCAGTGCGGACTCGGCTCTGACTTCTTTGACGACTTCTTTCAGCACAGACTTTCTCGGAATTAGCTCCAATCCGGATGATGAGCAACCCAATGATAAGAAAAAAAGAATCTTCACCCATATTGTGTTTTCCTTGATTGTCATGGGCTTGGTCATACTCGCAGACCAATACAGTGGTGATGCCGTAATCAATAAACTCTTCAAATTTGCCGGCTATACCTATGGCCCCTTATTGGGCATGTTTGCCTTCGGTATTTTCACCCATCGAAAAATTAATGATAGGCTGGCCATACCGGTTACTTTGGCAGCTGCTATTTTAGCTGTTCTATTGGATTTGTATTCTAAGACTTTGTTTAATGGATTTACCTTTGGATTCTTTATCCTTGCGGTCAATGGATTCTTGACTTTCTTGGCCTTGTACTTGATTTCCAAGCCGGCGAAAATGGATGGGGAATAATTTGCGGCCTTCGTAGGGACGAGTTTGTAGGCACGGGTTTTGGGTCGGTTTTGTAGGTACGGGTTTTGGGCCGGTTTTGTAGGCACGGGTTTTGTAGGGACGGGTTTTGTAGGGACGCACGGCCGTGCGTCCCTACAAAACCCGTGCGTCCCTACAGC
>JALVCY010000174.1 GCA_027009605.1 Saprospiraceae bacterium | reverse complement strand
TTGACGCTTTTCGATAATTTGTAATTGGCGCAAGTTTCCGGAAAAACGTATAAACTTAGGCTCATGGTTTTTATTTAGTTTTTTCCACCCCCAAATTTGCTTTAACTTCCGGAAGAAACCGGACTACCGGGTGGCAAATTTGACCCCGCCAGCGGGTACATGCGGGACATACATACACGACTTGCATACACGACAGGTATAGCTTAGTTATAAATTTGTTTTGATTAAGTTTATACCTATTTGATTATCAGTGGTTTATGATCTGTAATTGAACAGTAACAAAACTCCATAAAATCTACTATCAACAAACATTCAATAGTCTTCTAATTGAATGCCGCGGTTGTAAGTCGTGTATGTCCCCCTTTAGAAGGCTACCGTACAAACACAAGTTGCATGAGAAAAAAATGCAATATATAGTCAGATAGATTTTCATTACCGTTGGTTTTACTTTACTTTGCCGGGGCCAGAAGCAAAACTCTAAGGGGCTTTAGCCCCATTGACTTGCCAAGAAAATACCAAAAAAATGCGGCTAAAGCCGGCTTTTGGTCTTGTTTTTTTATCCGTCAGCTAAAGCAGACGGTAAAAGCTAAAGCAGACGGTAAATTGCATTCCAACCTAAACAGATTCCTTTTTTTCTTAATGTAGTCTTAGTGCATTCTAAAGTGGCCTTAGTGGTTAGGAGACGCATGAACTACCCCTTAATAGCACAAAGTTGAGACCGAGAGCTCGATAAAGGGCTGATTATCATCTAGTTATAATTAGGTATTCTTTTTTATAATCAAGATTTATTATAGTTTTTTTATGTCAAATCAATGTGTTATTTGTCGAAATGTAGGGGGCAAAACCCGACTGCGCCCATGTATTCTGCCAATTCTTGAACAATTGATTTTCCCCGGTTTTCTTTGCCAACTTTATGTTGAATAAGTTTCCAAAAGTATTAAATTTTTGGAAGGGTCAAAATAAAAATTTGTTCCTTGCATTAATCTTTGCAAAGTGAATTTTTTGGAGCAGCTCACTACTCAAAAGGTTCTTTCGGTAATGCCTTTAAATTTTTAACATACCGCTTTTCGTTAAATGGCTTCCCATTTTTTATGACATCAAATATTTCAATTGACACACATTGTCCAATCAGCTGTCTGGCTCGAAAATCATCAAAACCTTCTTTTTTCAACCGGTTAAGAGTGGCTTTGGTTTCAGGTGGGTCATTGGCTTCGAGTTGATTCTTTATGATCTCAAAGATTTGTTCTCTTAACATTTCATTTACTTCCATTGTGGTTGTCTTTTAAGTGCGTGGCACAATTTTCTAATACCGGTGCAAATTTATCTAAATCCCCGTGCTATTTCTAGTTTTTGCCATATTTTCTTTAAATCCGGCTATTTCGTTGGGTTTTTGATGTAATTTAAGGCGAAATCGTAACGGCGTTCAGTCGCCAAGTTCACTAGGTCATAATCTAGGCGGCTGAAGTCGCCGATACCTAAAGTACTTTTTACGAAAGTAATAATAACCAATAGTAGTAGCCACAGCAAAAGGTAATGACATGATAAGTCCTTTAAAATCAATTGAAGTGAAATGACCCTTGATAGTATTACTTAAAAAAACTACGATCAAAGGAAAGTAAAAGCTTAATAAACGCAATACAGAATTGTTTCTAACTCTCTCGTATAAGTTCAAAAAAATGGAAGTGGACAAAAGAAGAAATAGTAGGTTGAATATGAGAAGTATTATTCTAAATAATCCGGCATAAAAATCTTTTGGGGGCTCGCTTGGGTGTGAAATAGAGAAATAAAGTATGATTGAACCCACTATCGAAAGAACAGCAATTAATAAATAGGTTTTCTGTATGATTTTTAACATTTTAGTCTGCAATTTTCGGCCAACGATTTAGCGGTGTGGCGAACGGGATTTTGAAACGTCTTTTTTTTGCTAGGCACATAGAGTAGGGGGATTTGAAATATTCAGAGAATAGCTGCATTGAGCTGGTTTTGAAAAAGTTCAAAACAAAATTTTGTTCTTTGCTTAAATCTTGGAAAAGATGACTTTTCGGAGCGGCTCACTACTCAAAGAGTTCATCCACAGGGTTTTTCGGTAACGCCTTTAAATTTTTAATATACCGCTTTTCGTTAAATGGCTTCCTATTTTTTATGCTGTCAAATATCTCAACTACAACACATTGACCAATCAGTTGTCTGGTTTGAAAATCATTAAAACCTTCTTTTTTCAGCCGGATGAGAGTTGCTTTGGTTTCAGGTGGGTTATTTGCTCTGAGTTGATTTCCGATAATCCTGAAAATTTGTTTTCTTAATACTTCATTAGTTTCCATTGTTGCAAGACTTTTAAGTGTGGGGGATAATTTTCTTGTGATGCCACAAATTTATCTAAAACCCGGTGCTTTTTCAAGTTTTTGCCGATTTTTCTGCTAAATTAGGTAATCACCGGGTGTACGATGCAAATTAGGGGGACTCGGCTTGGCATTCATTATTCTATTAATCATGTTTTGCCACTTAGGAAGGTTTTGGATTATTGTTGGTTTAATCCTTTCGGTAAAAACATTTTGCTGCCAATAGGTTTTCTTACGGAAGGCAGGTTTTCGGAGAATTCAACTCAAGCTTTTGAAACTCCTTGATTCTCAACTATTTATCAAGTCCGAGAGTTGGGTAAATGCTACACTGGAATAGCGAAGTGTAATAATTTTATTTAGTTTTATTCTTAAAAAAATTCCAAACTTCCGTAGTTATTTCTATATCGTGATTTTGCTTATTAAAAAATTGCTCAAACAAAGGCGAATATTGTTCTTTTATACTAGGGGCAGAATGTCCCCCGCCATTTATTTTGTAAAAGACAACTTCCGTGTTTCCGATACCATTAGAGTATTTGTATTTTTCAACTATTCCACCGTCAGTAGTATCCAAGTCTGGAAAAGTTGAATAAATTGGGGTGGTATCAGTTTGATTAAAACTAATCCAAAAATCAACAGTTTCATTTGTAGATAAGACGCTTCCGTGGTCAGGGTTGGGAGGGTTTGAAATATATCCTCCATCAAAGGGCATGTGATTGTCATCAGTCCCATTCATAAATAATATTGAAATTGGATGATTGGGCGAACTACATTCTGATACTGCCGCTTTTGCTGCCGCAATAGATGCTATTGCTGTAATTTCATTATTTAATTCGATACCTAATCTTTGAGCCATGAAACCACCATTAGATGTTCCGGACGCATAAATTCGGTTCAAATTGATGTTGTAATCAGATGATATTTTACTGATGAGTTCTTTTATAAATTGTATATCATCAGCATCTGAACTAACCACACAATCTCCTCTGCAATCGTTCCAAGTAGGTTTTCCATAAGTGCCGTTTAACCCTTCGGGATAGACCACTATAAACTTTTCCGTATCGGCTATATCAGTCCATAATTTATAAGGTGTTTTGTGTCCACTTTTTCCGGTCATGTCTTCAATGGTAATACCGCCACCGTGGAGCTCAAAAACTATTGGTAGTGAAATGTTTTCGATATCTTTGGGTATGTATATAGCGTACTTTCTTGACAATCCGTTGATGGAGAGTGATTTATAAAATAATCCTGTTTCTTTTTTCGCTTCATCAGGTTTATGACAACTTGATGATAATAACACCAACAATATCAAAGATATTTTTAAATTCATTTTGCTTTTTTTAGCGTACAATACAAATATATGTAGAAACCTATCCTTTTTCAAGTTCTTTCCGGATTTTTTCCGAAAGGAGGCAATCCACCGGAACTATAGTGCGAAAAAAGGAGCGATGGGGTATGCTGATTGTAGAATGGTAGGGCTTTGCTGCACCTACAGTAACGGCAACTTCAGTCGCCAAGTTCACTAAATCATAATCAAGGCGACTGAAGTCGCCGATACATGAAGTACAGAAACGTGAGTCCATTTATTTAAACAATTGTTCTATGGTCTTCATTGGAAGGAACATTTTGCCACTATCCGGTAACAAGATAAATCCAAACCTATCATAAAATTGAACTGCATTTTCATCAATTGGGTCAACGATTACCGCCATTGAGCCTATGACTTTGGATACTTCGAGCCCTCTTTTTAAAGCATCAATCAGTAATAATTTTCCTAGTCCCTTCCCTTTGTTTTTTTTATTGATGGCCAATCTGCCCAGTAATGTGACAGGTAGGGATTCATAGGCTCTGGGCAGTTTTTTTCTAATTTTTTCAGGGACGGCTTCTTTGGGAATGCCTGCATTAGATAGTGTATAAAAACCTTTTATTTCGTTTTTATCGTTGGACATCACAAAACACACAGACAGTTTTCTTTTCATGTCCTGTTTGGCCTGCTTCTGAATATAGTTGTCCAAGTAGGCATTGCCACAGGTAAATTCTGATTTCCTATGTTTTGGACTGAGGGGAACAGTTAAAAAATCTGCCATTTAGAGTCGTTTACGGTATTCGTTGAGGGCAGATTTTAACTCTTGATTGGGGGGGATTCCATTTAAGACAAAATCGAAGAAAATCTCTTGGTCTTTTTTGGAAGCAATAATTTTGTTGTGTTTTTCTACAATTTCTTCTGCTTTAAACTGAGCAGCTCTTATTATGAATTCGGTTAAACTTCTGAATCCACCCAACTTTGAAGCATATTCAAAGAATTCTTTTTGTTCTTTGGTTAATCTTGCATCGAATCTTGTCATTTCCAAATCTTTCATATTTAACCTGTCTGGTTTTTTTATGCAAATGTACGGTTAATTTCCGTATAGTTCAAGTATTTTTTGCTAGCAGCCATTTTCCGGATCCAACAAGCCGACGGAAAAGCTAAGAAGTTGATATTCCGGAAAAAGTCCAAATTCCTTAGTTTTAGCTTGCTTTACTGTTAGTTTTAGCCAATGAACTAAGGGGATTTGAGTCTATTTTACTGTTGGTTTTACTTTACTTTGCCGTTGGTTTTAACCAATGGACAAGGGAGCAAAACAATCAGGGGCTTTAGCCCCATTTATTTACCAATTCCGGTAGCCCGAAAAAGCATTGTTAGTGAATATTCATTCTCCTAAATTAGGAAAAATATACATATTAGACGACATTTTGAGCTAAAAAATAACAAAAACAACATTTTTTGGCTTTTTTTGAGCGCAATACTTGCATGTAAGTGAATAAACACTCACCTTTGTGTTTGTATTATTTGTTAACCCTAAAATAAACAAGTGATGAACGGAAAAAACAATATGGCAGTCGGATTCTTTACCATGGGCTTTTTTATGCTCTATGGATTTTTGTTGATTTACTTACGCGACTTTGCGCCCGATAAACAAGCTTGGATAGATACTTATACTACGGGCAAGCATTTTGAAACTCGATTGGCGCATGTACATGGTAACTTATTCGCTTTCTTGAACATTTTAATCGGTTACCTATTGTTGCACTTTAAAGAACGCTTAAGTCATGTCAAAGCCATCTCTTGGTTGGCCTTAATAGGGCTATTGATGCCATTGGGTATTTTGGCGGAAGTATATTTGGGAGCACCGCCGATTTTTGTTTTATTAGGCGCTATTTCCATTATTATTTCTGTCTTTTGGCTGGGGGCTTCTTTCTATAAAATGAAACAAGTCGCATAATATTGTGTGCAATCTGTTCAATTGTTGCGCTTACTCCGAAAAGTCGAGTGTAGTGGTTTGCTCTTGAGACCACAAAATTTTATTCTGTTTTCGCTTTTGTTTTAACCCTCTAAATCTCCCTTAGAAAAGGTCCCGATAATTATCGGGATGTGGTAAACAGAATAAAATTTTGTTCCGTGCTTTAATTCTGGGCAGTTGTGATTTTTCGGAGCAGACCCAACGATTGAACAAGAAACCAAAACAAAATACTTTTTAGTGCAAACGCACCTTTTAATTAAAAATAAAATTTAAATGAGTCCCAAACAGATGACCAACCGGCAACTCGAAATCATCGAAGCAGCAGGCAAGATATTGTCGTTGTCAGGGGTGAGTGGCTTGACTATTAAGAATTTGGCCAAGGAAATGAAATTTTCAGAGTCAGCGATTTATCGTCATTTTTCTAGTAAGGAAGATATCGTCGTTGCGTTGCTGGAGTATTTGGCCAACAATATGGAAGAGCGATACCACCAAGCCACTTCCTTGGATGCTAGTCCGGAAGAGAAGTTTAAGGCTTTATTTATGAGTCAGTTTGTTTATCTTGCTAAGCATCCTTATTTTGTTACCTCTATTTTTTCGGATGGTTTGATGGTAGAAGGCGGTCGGGTCAATGAAGCTATTTTGAAAATTATGACCGTGAAAATGAAATACTTGATGCCCATCATTATGTCAGGACAACAAAAAAATGTTTTTACCAATGCCTTGACGGCAGAAGAGATAATTGATGTGGTCATGGGTACGATGCGCCTTCAGATGTTTAAGTGGAGAGTCGCCAATTATCAGTTTGATATTGTGCGTAAAGGAGAGAATACGACACTAGCTTTATTAACTTTAATCACAGCAAAATGAAAAAAATAATGACCTATCTTCCGGCCTTTATTATTGGGGCATTTGGGGCGCTCACTGTTTTTATGAGCAGCTCCGTAATTTTTGATTTGTTTGGAATCCGTGCCAAAGAAGGTAATTTTGTTCCTTTTATTGTGTGGACTAATTTCTTTGCCGGTTGGGCTTATTTGGCGGCAGCTTATGGATTTGTTACGCGTCAAAAATGGACGGCTAAATTATTAGGTACTTTTGTGGTGGTACTTCTTGTGGCTTTTGTGGCTTTGAAAATGCACATTCATGCAGGCGGTCTTTATGAAGAGCGAACTGTGAAGGCGATGATGTTTAGAATGACAGTTACGGCTGTCTTTGCGGCTATCGCTTATTTTACTATTAACAAAAAAAAACGGACAGATGAAGACTAAATTTTTAATATTACTCGCTTTGCCATTGGTGTTTTTTGCTTGCGCAAATAATGCACAAAAGGGTGGGGCAGATGCTACCAATGACACAGTTGTTAGCGATCATAAATCGACGGATCATGAGACTGATGATGGTACGATTCAATTGGATCATGGTCAGCCTTGGAAGGTCGATGATATGATGATGGAGATAATCAAAAGAATGGATGATGAAGTCGCTTCCTTTTCAGGAAAAACGTATAATGACTATCAAGTTTTGGCGATGGATTTGACGGAGCAAATTGATGCGCTCACGTCTAATTGTACCATGACCGGACAAGCTCACGATGAGTTGCACAAATGGTTATTACCCTACATTGATTTAGTCAACGATTTTGCGAAAGCAGATAATCCGGATGATGCGCATACCGGGCTTATGAAAATCAAGACATCTTTTGAGACCTTTAATAAGTTCTTTCGATAGGGGCTTGCGCTAAAAAATGAACACTTTTTTTAGGTGATAACCAGCTTTATAAAAGAACTAAGGTTCTGATTATCAACAATTTAATGTGATTCTGACATCGATTTTGGTGGCAAAATCCAAAAACAAAATTTTAAATCATGAAGTTAGTGAATATTCACAAACACCTTGTTATAGTACTGCTCTTGTGGCAGGGTGCACAAGTTGTTAATGCACAAGTTTGGCCATTGGAGCAGTGTATGGAGACGGCCATTGCCAATAATAAAAAACTGGAACTTGGACGGAACGGTATCCAGCAAGGTAAAGACCGAAAAACCCAAGTTATGGCCAACCGAATGCCTAAGGTAAAGTTGGAAGCGGATTATAAATATTTCATTGATCTGCCGACTCAGTTTATTCCGGCAAATGCTTTTAATCCAATGGCTCCGGAAGGGGTGTATAATGATGCACAATTTGGAGTGCCGCATAACATGAACGCCAACTTGCAAGTAGCGATGCCCCTGTATAATCCGCAGCTAAAAAGTGCGATTAAAAATACAGATATTGGCGTGGAGCTGGCGGAATTAAAATACCAAAAATCTAAAGAAGAAATTCTTTTTAATATTTCGGAACTGTATTACAATGCCCAAATCGTCAAAAGCCAAATGCAATTTGTAGATGATAATATGGCGAACAGTATGAAGTTGCATGAAACGTTAACGCTATTAAAGGAGCACAAGTTGGCATTGGGTACGGATGTGAATAAAATTGCCCTTCAAATTGATCAATTAAAAAGCAAGAAGAAAATTCTGCAAGGAAAATACGATCAAATTCTTAATGGAATGAAAACTTGGATGGGCGTGTCACTTGATGAAAATATAGATGTGGAACCCCGAATTGAGTACCGTCCACTCCAGGATTATCCCAACCATGTAACCACTGATATTCGTTTGGTTGAAACCAAAAAGCGTTTGCTGGAAGGAGAGATTGAAATGCTTGATAAGAGCAAATTGCCAACTGTAGTCGCCTATGGTTCTTATGGTGCGTATGGATATGGATATGATAAATCCCCCAATCAATTTTTGGAGTTTCGGCCAATGGGTTTGGTCGGTGTCAAAGCCACTTACAATTTGTTTGATGGTAATATGGCCAAAAAGAAAAAGAAAGTAAAAATGCGAGAGATCGTTTCTAATAATTTGCAATTAGAATTATTAAAAGATCAAAATGCTTTGCAAGTACGGAATGCGACTTTGAAGATTGCCGTTGCCGGAGAATCCATTAATGCCACGAAGTCTCAGATTAAATTTGCGCAAGAGATATATGACCAGACCATTCTTCAACAAAAAGAAGGCCTTGCGTCTATAACCGATGTCATAATGGCAGATTCTGCATTGCGTCAAGCACAACAGGAGTATCTTGCTGCAGTGATTGACTATTATAAAGCTGAGCTGGAATTGAAAAATGTAACAGGAAATTTCCAAAACTAAATCTTCTTTTTGCGAAAGCAATTTTAAAATCAAAAAAAATCAAGAAAATGAAATACATCATCAACATACTAATTTTGCTGGCTTTGGTCGCATTAATAGTACTAAAACTAAAAGATAATAAAGCGATCGTCGATGATCGAGTCTTTCACTTTAATAGAGAGCAGCCGATTAATGTATTGGCCACTACCGTGCACCTGCAATCTGAATCCGAAGTGAACCGCATTACAGGTAATTTTATGCCTAACCGCAATGCGCAGGTGAACTCTGAAATGCAAGGAAAGATTATCTCTATCCGTTTTGATGAAGGAGACCGAATTCGAAAAGGTCAAGTTTTGATGCAATTAGATAAGTCCATGTTGGAGTTGCAGTTGCAAGCGTTAGACGTGAAAATTGAAGGCTTAAACACTGATATTCAACGGTTTAGAGTACTAGTTGAAGCGGATGCAATACAGGCGGTGAAGCTCGAAAAAGCAGAATTAGGACTTAAAGCGTCAAAAAAACAGCGCGACATTCTTGTGGAGCAGATTGCGAAGACAACGGTTTATGCACCTTTCTCCGGTGTGGTCATTAAGAAGATGGCGGAAGTGGGTTCTTTTGCAGCTCCCGGACGCCCCCTATTAATCATGTCTGATATTGGGCATTTGAAGTTTACAGTGAATGTACCTGAAAGTGAATTAGGTCAGTTTAAATTAAATAAGACTTATCCTATTACGGTGGATGCTTATCCGGATATGAAGTTGACTGGTAAAGCCATAATGATAGCAAGCCAAGGGAATGGTAGTAATACGTATCCGGTGCAATTTGAAGTAAAAAATACGAATGATCAAAAAATAAAGGCCGGTATGTTTGGAAAGCTAGTTGTTCAAGAGACAGCCGGTAATGAGCAAATTGTCATCCCTGCGTCTGCTATTGTTGGATCCAACAAAGACCCTAAAGTATATTTAGTTAAGGATGGGAAAGCTAAGTTGCACCCGGTGGTTATATCAAGACGTTTTGGAGATAAAGCGGTTGTTGCGAGTGGCTTGGCAGATGGAGACCAAATTGTGACTAGTGGTTTTATTAACTTGTATGATGGTGCAAATATCACCACAAAATAAAATCGAAGACAATGAATATTACAGAAATATCAATCAAAAGACCTTCGCTAATTATTGTGTTATTTAGCGTACTGACCTTATTAGGTTATATAGGTTACAAAAATCTGAGCTATGAATTATTGCCGGATTTTAATCAACCGGTGGTCGTTATAAAAACGATTTATCCGGGTGCCGAACCACAGGAAGTAGAGACTTCAGTGTCTAGAAAAATTGAAGATGCATTATCCAATTTGGAAGGTGTAGATTATTTGGTCACTAAATCATTGCCCAATGCGTCTGTGATTATTGCTAATATGAAATATGGAACCGACTTGGACATAACGATGCAAGATGCGCAACGATATATTGATAATATTAGAAATGATTTGCCGGCAGCTATCTTTAGTCCGACCATGAGTAAGGTGTCACCCAATGATTTGCCTATTATGTCCATTAGTGCGACTAGTGACCTTCCTGCAACGGAGTTTTATCAAAAGATGACGGATGATTATTTGCCACAAATTCAACAGCTAAAAGGAGTAGCGGAGATTACCATTCTAGGTGGAGAAGAACGAGAGATTCAAGTAAAAGTAGATCAAGACAAATTAAAGCTTTACAAAGTTTCTTTGTTGCAAGTTGTTGAAGCCATCAATCGTTCCGGTTTAGATTTACCGGCAGGTAGTATTGAGACCTTTTCCGAAAGAAACTCTGTTAGGTTAACAGGTAAGTTCCATAAATTGGCGGACATTGAAGATGTGCAGATTGCGATGCCCGTGCCGGGGAGTCCGGTGTATGTCAAGGATGTCGCCGTCGTGTCTGACGGAGTGAAAGAAATTACTTCTTTGAGTCGATTTAATGGAAAGCCGGGCTTAGGTTTGATTTTGAAGAAGCAAGGCGATGCGAACGCGGTGGATGTGTCTGAATTGGTGCGAGAAAAATTAAAACAGATCTCTGAAAAGAATAAAGAAGCCAATGTACAGTTTACGATTGCGGATGATAGTACAGAGAATACGGTGGCGGCAGTAGAAGCGGTGGTGGATGATTTGATTTTGGCCGTTATTTTGGTCTCTATTGTGATGCTTTTATTCTTGCATAGTTTCCGAAATTCTTTGATTGTATTGGTCGCTATACCAACATCTTTGGTGACGGCTTTTGCGGTGATGTGGATGCTGGGTTATACTTTGAATTTGATGACTTTGTTAGCTATGTCCTTGATTATCGGGATATTAGTAGATGATGCGACGGTGGTCTTGGAGAATATTCAGCGACATTTAGACATGGGAAAAGAGAAGCGAACCGCCGCTTTTGATGGTCGGATGGAAATAGGATTTTCGGCGATTTCGATTACTTTGGTAGATGTCGTTGTGTTCTTGCCTATTTTGTTTTTACAAGTTTTTGTGGCGGATATGTTGAAGGAGTTTTCTGTGGTGGTGATGACTTCTACGTTGACAAGTTTGTTGGTTGGATTTACCTTGACACCTTGGTTGGCCTCTCGAATTGGGAAGTCAGAAGATTTACAGCCCACCAATTTATTTAATAAATTTTTGATTTGGTTTGAGCACCAATTGAATCGTTTTATTGCGTGGTATGGGACGCAACTGGAGTGGGTGCTCAATCACAAATTAGCTTTCACCGGCATCGTAGTTGTATTGATTGGTTTGACAGGAGCCATGTTGAAAACAGGTATTGTGGGTATGGAATTGATTTCTACCGGAGACCAAGGAAAGTTTAGTTTGTTTTTGGAATATGATAAGTCAGCGACCATCCGAGAAAATAATATTACTTCTACTAAGATTGAATCTTTCTTAACTCAGCAGAAAGAAATTGAAACGGTATTTAGTAATATTGGTGGGCCGAGTACAAGTATTGGAAGCTTGGGTGTGGGCTCTCCCAACAAGACGGAGTTTACGGTGCAGTTGGTTCCCAAAGAAGAGATGGATGGAGAATCGACCACTCATTATATGATAGGGATGAGAGAAGCCTTGCGAAAAGAATTTCCGGGAGTTAGTTTTTCGATGATGGCTTTAGGATTAGTCCCACGGACTTCGCCGATTGAAATTACTTTAAGCGGTAGTAATGTTGGAGAAGTCATGAAGAGTGCTAAAGAATTAAAATTAGCCATTGAAGATATCCCAGGTGCGGATAATGTAAAATTGTCTGTGGAAGAAGGAAGCCCTGAGTTTAAAGTAGTCCCTAATCGAGATAAGATGCAACGATTGGGTATGAATACGGCTTATGTAGGGATGACTTTACGGACGGCCTTTACAGGTAATGATGATGCCGTTCTTACGGAAAATGGAGTGGAGTATCCGGTGAGAATTTGGTTGGATGATTTTGATCGTAAGAATTTTGAAGATGTAAATAACTTGACCATTATTAATCCCAAAGGAATGGCTGTGCAAGTTAATGAGTTTGCAGATGTAGTCCGTGGTCAATCACCTTCTTTATTGGAAAGAAAAGATCGTCAACCGGCCGTAACTATTACTGCTGATGCTTTAGGGAGACCTTCTGGGACGATGGCAGATGAAGTTGTCGCTTATGTGAAGGAACATCCGTTACCGGCAGGTATTGATATGACATGGGGAAGTGATATCAAAAAACAAAATGATAGTTTTGGGGCATTAGGGAGTGTATTATTAATATCATTCCTGTTAATTTACTTGATTATGGTGGCCTTGTATGATAGTTTTATTTACCCGTTTGTGGTTTTATTTTCGATTCCTGCTGCCATTATAGGAGCGATGCTTGCGCTAAATTTATCTTTGAGTAACTTAAGCTTGTTTGCTCTACTGGGGCTCATCATGTTGATGGGTCTGGTGGTGAAGAATGCCATTTTAATTGTTGATTTTACCAACCAACTAAAGGCGCAAGGAAAGCACTATAAAGAAGCACTAGTCATAGCCGGTAGAGAGCGTATGCGCCCTATTTTGATGACGACCTTAGCGATGGTGATTGGTATGCTGCCTATTGCGTTGGGGAAAGGTACAGGAGCGGAATGGAAAAATGGATTGGCTTGGATTATCATCGGTGGGTTGTTGTCTTCTTTGGTATTGACAGTGTACTTAGTGCCAATGGTTTATGCCGTTGTAGATTCCATTAAAGAACGTTTTGGATGGGAGTAATTTTCGTTTTGTTTTAGTATAATTGTAAGATGTAGGCCTAGATGAAAAGGCGTGTTTGAAAAGTGTGGCTTGCATCTTATTTTGTTCGGAATTCACGTGGATGCAGGCTGGAGTACTTGTGTGAGTAACCTGTACGAAGGCCTGCATTTTTTTAGAAAATCTTACTGATTGGCACGGTTGCTTTAGGGTGACGTTCCTATGTTGATTAGAGTTAAGTCATTAGTTATCAATGAATTGCGATGGCTTATGGGATTTGAGAGTGCTAAAAATTGAATAAAAAAAAAGAAATGTTGAAGAGAATCAAGTTGACTTTATTGCTTACATTTGCGGTAGCTCTTTCAGTGCTTGCGCAAAAAGCAGACGATATTATTGGGCGTTACAAATTACCCAATGATTTAGAAATAGAAATCTTTAAGGATGGAAATACTTATTCAGGAAAGATAGTCTCACTGAATGGCTACAAGGATGGCGTTACAAAAGATGCCGAAAATCCGGATAAATTAAAGAGAAACGATAATCTTTTGGGCAAAGTAATCATTACAAATTTAGTTTTTAACGCAAGTGAAAAAAAATGGCTTAAAGGAAAGTTATATGGACCAGAAAAGGGGCTGACCATAAATCTAAAAGTGACTAAGTTGACCGCAACAAAAGCCACGGCTATTGGTTCTAAGTTTGTATTTTGGCGGACTTTTGATTGGATAAAAATATAACTCGGTTATACGCTGCGAGTTAGTCGGGATGTTTGATTAAAGCCAGCAAGTGGAAAGTATGAATTAGTACCTTTTGGTGTGAAAAAAAGAAAAAATGACAGAACAAGAAAAAGCATATTTAGCGACCCATTACATACATAAAAGTAACTGGCTGCGAGCAGCTGTGTTGGGTGCTAATGACGGAATTTTATCTACGGCAAGTATTGCCATTGGTATAGCCGCAGCTAGTACCACTAGGGAGCCGGTACTTTTGGCCACGGTGGCCGGATTAGTGGCCGGTGCGCTGTCGATGGCTGCCGGAGAATATGTATCGGTCAGCTCCCAAACAGATATTGAGAAGGCCGATATTGAAAGAGAAAAGCGAGAGTTGGAAGAGATGCCTGAATTAGAATTAAAAATGCTAGCCCACATCTATGAAAAAAGGGGGCTGAAAAAAGAAACTGCTTTAACCGTTGCTAAGGAGTTAACGGAGTATGATGCCTTAGGCGCTCACGTGCGGGATGAATTAGGCATCAATGAAATGAGCGAAGCCAAACCCTTGCAAGCAGCTTTGGCTTCGGGAGCTTCTTTTTTAGCCGGTGGAGTGTTACCCTTATTGGTTGCTTTATTTTTGCCATTGAGCAGTTTGGAATATTCTTTGTATGGTTTTTCCATTTTGTTTTTAGCTCTGTTGGGTGCCCTTGCGGCCAAAACCGGTGGGTCTAATATCATTAAAGCCGTTATACGGATTACATTTTGGGGAACCATCGCCATGGGCTTAACGGCTCTTGTTGGATCCTTGTTTGGGGTGACTGTTTGAGACCTGGATTATCGAGTCACCTTGTAAAATAGATTTCTAAGCCTCCAAGGGCATTGTGGCGCAAATTCGCTTCGCTCTTTGCTACATCTTGGAACTAAAGTTCCAAGGCCATTACAGTTACTTAGAAAAAACCTTCCACTGA
>JALVCY010000173.1 GCA_027009605.1 Saprospiraceae bacterium | reverse complement strand
TTCTTTGTATGGTTTTTCCATTTTGTTTTTAGCTCTGTTGGGTGCCCTTGCGGCCAAAACCGGTGGGTCTAATATCATTAAAGCCGTTATACGGATTACCTTTTGGGGAACTATTGCGATGGGGCTGACGGCCCTTGTTGGATCCTTGTTTGGGGTGACTGTTTGAGACCTGGATTATCGAGTCACCTTGTAAAATAGATTTCTAAGCCTCCAAGGGCATTGTGGCGCAAATTTGCTTCGCTCTTTGCTGCATCTTGGAACTAAAGTTCCAAGGGCATTGTGGCGCAAATTCGCTTCGCTCTTTGCTACATCTTGGAACTAAAGTTCCAAGGCCATTACAGTTACTTAGAAAAAACCTTCCACTGAATCAACCAATTCTCCAAAAGCGATTTCCATTGGCTCAGTGTTTGATCATTTTCCGCAAGGCCAACACCGTGATTGCCATGCTCAAAAATATGTAAGGTCGCCGGAATACCCATTTCCCGTAAGGCCAAATAATATAGAACACTATTTTGTACCGGAACGGATTTGTCATCACTCGTGGCAAAAATAAATGTGGGGGGCGTTTGTGGTTTTACTTGAAGATTATTGGAGAGATTGTCCAAGTCTTTTTGCTTGGGTGTGGGCCCTAATAAAAACCTTCTGGACCCCCAATGCGTGTATTTATCATTCATCGTAATAACGGGGTAGGCGAGCACGCAAATGTTTGGAAGACAGCTAGTTGCGTCAATCGAATCCCCTTCGATGCCATCATCAAAATGGGTCGCCAGAGTGGATGCCAAATGGCCGCCGGCAGAAAATCCCATGATGCCGATTAAGTCGGGATTGATGTTCCAAGCCTTGGCGTGTGCGCGTATGTAGCGTAGGGCGCGTTGGGCATCGTGGAGCATGTCCGGGTGTTGGTTGCCGGTGCCGTCAAATTTTCCGAGACGGTATTTTAGGACAAAAGCGTGAGCGCCGTGGGCATTGGCCCATTGAGCTATTTTGTGCCCTTCATGGTCAATGGCGTGCATGGTGTATCCACCCCCGGGGAAGATGAGTAAGGCCGGCGTGTTAGGAGTTGCATTCGGTAGCCGATAGGAGTAGAGTGTGGCTACAGCTCCTTTTTCGGTCATGGGCAGGTTGTTACTTTTTTGGGGATATATCATTAATTCTTTTCCTGCTTGCGCAAAAAACAAGGTGGGTAGAATTAAAAATAGTAAGGTGAATTTAAATTTCATTTTTTCCGTTTTTTGTAACTATTTAGCCACTCGCTAATTTTTGTTAGAAAATGCCCTTTTTGCGCCTGTTTTTGCTAAAATTTTCTCACGTAGCCCAGCTACGCTTCAAAAATTGTAGCTTCAACATCCACAAAAATGCCTATTTTCTACCTAAAAATTGGGGCATCTAAACAGTTACTTTTTTTTAAAAATTTAAGGACTTGCTTCGAAAAGACCACTTTGCCAAAAAATAAGGCAAGGAACAAATAGAGTCTTTACCTGAATAGTCCCAGAATTTGATTAGGCAAACCAATAATCAAAATCGCCGAGACTATAATGGCGAGTCCAAGATAAAGGACATTCAGCGTCCGTTTGCTTGAGCCCTTCCACTCTTTAAAATACAGTCCCCATAAGTTGCTGAATAAAATGATAAAGGACATGTGGATAGCCCAAGAAGCAAAATCATATTCTTTGCCGAGTTTGGTCGTGCCCATACCGTAAAAGAAAAATTGTAAATACCAAGTCAATCCCCCAAGTGCCGCCCATAAATAGTTTTTCGTCAAAGGCGCTTCCGGATTGGTGAAGTCCGTATAAGTTTTATTAGTAATACTTAGATAGATGGTGTAAATAAAATTGGTCGTAATACCGCCCCAAAGAATCCATACTAAAGTGGCATTATTTTGAAAAATGGGTGTAACTCCATGTTCGACAGCTGCTTGGGATATGGGTTTTCCGGCTTCTAAACCAAAGGCAAAGGATGCACTCAAAATACCGGCAATGGTCGCCACGCCCAGCCCTTTCCAAAGGTTGAATTCTTCTACTTCGCCGGTTTCTGTGCCTAAATCTCTTTCTTTTAGGATGCCTGCTTTTCCGGCAACGGCCACCCCAATTAAAGCCAAAATAATACCAAAAAAGACCAGTTGGCCGGAAGGCTTGCTTAATAATTCGCCCATCTCCCCTTTGTAAATGGGGGGAACTAAAGTGCCAAAAGCAGTGGTCAACCCAAGCGCAATCGTCATGCCCAAAGCAACGCCTAAGTATCTCATTGTCAGGCCAAAAGTCAAAGCCCCAATGCCCCAAAGTACGCCAAAAATATACGTCCACATAATGGCGTTAGCATCCGCAGATTGGAGAACGTCTAGTAAGTTTGGTGTGGTCAACCAAGCAAATAAAAAGGGGACGATGAGCCACGCCGTAATTCCTAATACGAACCAAGCCGTTTCCCATGACCATTTTTTGACCATCTTTATCGGGATGTAAAAAGTGCCGGCTGCAAAGCCCCCGATGGCATGTAATAATACTCCTAGAAATGCGCCCATTTGTTTTGTTTTTGTGATTGTATCGGCGACTTCAGTCGCCGTATAATGTTGTATCGGCGGCTTCAGCCGCCGTATATTGTGATTGTATCGGCGACTTCAGTCGCCGAATTAAAACGTTTCGCAGTTGTTCCCTATTTATTTAAGCCGCTTCAAAATTTTTCGTCAGAAGTCTTTTGGCTTTTTCCAATTCTAATGTAGAAAATGGCTGAGCCATTGAAGCAGATACCGCTCCTTTCATCTCGTAAGAATTCTTCGCACCGGATAAAACCGTGGAAACTCCTTTTTGGTCCAAAACCCAGCGTAATGCCGCTTGTGGCATGCTCGTAATATCATCTCGTATTAAAAATTTAAAAGCTTCTACTTGACGTACTCTTTCGATGATTTCTTCTCTGGAATAGCGGGCATTTAGCGTGCCTTCTTTAAAAACAGTTTGCTCATTAAATACTCCGGCTAGGAATCCATTGGCTAAGCATTCTCTTGCGAAAACACCGATTGGGTATTCACTTAATTCATTGATTAAATCTTGCGATTCCCGGTTCATTAAACTTAATACAACTTGAATGACATCTATTTTTCCTTCTTTCGCCCATTGCCGGGCCATGGCTTCCGTTTGGTGAAACATGGAAATAGAGTGTCCGATAAAACGGACCTTTCCCTGTTTGACCACCTGTTCGGCACCTTCCCAAACATCATCTCGAATTTCATCCGGAGAAAAGGGAGAGTGAAAAAATAAAACATCAATATGGTCGGTTTGCAATCGCTTCAAACTCTCTTCGACAGAAGCAATAATCCGCTCTTTGTAGAATTGTGATGCGCCGCCGGCAATCGTAGGATTGCGCCCGAACTTGCTGGAAATCAATACTTTATCCCTAAATCCTTTCAGTGCTTTTCCCAATACGATTTCGGCTACGCCGTCTTGTTGATCGGTTCCGTATTGGGGGGCGGTATCGAATAAATTGATGCCTTCATCATAAGCATCGTGAATGGTTTGGATGCCGGTTTTTTCGGAAACGCCTCCATAGACATTATTGCCAAAAGCCCAAGTGCCTAGCCCTATTTCGCTTACTTTCAGCTTCGTTCTGCCTAGTGTTCTATACTTCATTTTTTTGTTTTTTTTTAATGGTTGGTAATGTATTTTGGGATGAGTATGTTTAATTCTTTCGTAGCATTCTCCAGAAAGATATTTAAAATTTCTTTTCCCATTTCCGCCGTCGCCGGTCTGGGGTCTTCGCCGGAAACAGCATGTTCTTCTAAAGTAATATCTCCATTTTGCGGAAGCAAATCCAAGGCCACGGTCTCCGGTGCATAATGCAATTGCAGGGCCGTCTCTCCAATAGCAGAATGGTTGGCTACTAATACTTCATCCGGAACAATATCAAATTCAGCAAGCGCCCAAACATATTTGTCTGAATATTTTTTATTAAACTCCTGTGCGACTTCCTTCAAGATGTCAATATGTGGTTCGCCGGCATGACCTGTTAAAAGGACAATTATTTTGTACTCCTGATTAAACAATTGTTGTAAATATTCCCGGCACATCATCCGGATAAGCTCTTCCGAAAATTCAATAGAATGCTGCTTAAAATCACAAAGCGGATAGGAGCTAATTAGATTCGCAGCAGCATGAACCACCGGAAAAACAATTCCGCCCACACGCCGGGCCAAGTCCGTAGCCATCCCATACGCCTTGATACTATCCAAGCCGGTCGGGTTATGCACACCATGATATTCCAATGCGCCCCACGGTAGATAAGCGATTGGGTATGAATGAGTTATGGCTTCTATTTGTGCCGGTCGCATTCTTTCAAATGGTCCCCAAATTTCTGTTCTTTTCATTTTTTTTTTTTGTTTAAGTTGAAGGAGTTGATTCGCTTATCCTTCGGACTT
>JALVCY010000172.1 GCA_027009605.1 Saprospiraceae bacterium | reverse complement strand
AGATGCGATGAGTGGAGCCATTTCTACTCCCGTGCCATAGACACCAATCCCAAATCGAACCATGTCAAAATGATATTGCGGAAACCGCAAGATGCCATTGCTATTGACCAAATGCTTTAGGACGGGTAGCCCCAATTGGTCATACATTTTCTGTAAGCGGGTGGCTTGTATTCGGGTAAAAGAGTCATGCTCAGGCATCTCTGCCGCAGTCAGATGCGAAGCGATGGACATGACCTTTAATTGTGGATTTTCCGCAAGGATATTTTTAATTCTTGGAATGTCCACCGGCTCCATCCCCGATCGGTGCATGCCCGTATCCATCTTTAAATGGATTTTGATGGAATGCCTGGTTTGGGCTATTTGCGCAAGCTGCTCGATGGAATAAATCTCTGCTTCCAAATGGTATTTGGCCAAATCCCCATATCGCTCATCATCCGGCAACATCACCAAAATCGGCATGACAATCCCTGCTTCCCGCAAGCTGATACCTTCTTCGGTGCGAGCCACGCCCAAATAATCCACATCATGTGCTTCCATCACCCGCGCCACGGCAATACTACCGGCACCATAGGCATTGGCTTTAATCATAAATAGCATCTTGGTCTCCGGCCGGATATTAGACCGGAAATATTCCAAATTATGGATAATGGCTTTTAGGTTGACTTCTAGTATGGGACGGTTCATTGGTTGGTTTTAAATGGTTCTTTGATTATTTAACGGTTTAATGGGGTAGCGGTGTAACGATGTAACGGGAAGCCCACTCCGAAAAATCCACTCCGCCGGAAACTAAAGCGATGAACAAAATTTTTATTTAGAACTTTCCAAAAGTTTTAAACTTTTGGAAAGTTACCCCAAGAACAAACCACTACACCCGACTTTTCGGAGCAAACTCACCATCACACACCCAAGTCAATTTAATTCTGCTCAACATACTCTTCCATCGGCGGGCACGTACAGACTAAATTACGATCCCCACCGGCTTGGTCTATGCGTCTCACACTGACCCAAAATTTATTTCCGGACCGAAGCCAAGGAAGTGGGAAAGCCGCTTTCTCCCGGCTGTACGGCATGTCCCAATTGTCGGCAATGACAAGTTGCTGAGTGTGTGGGGCATTGTGCAATACGTTGTTGTCGGCAGGGTAGTCCCCGCGGGCGATTTCGTCAATTTCTTTTTTGATGGCGAGCAAGGCATCACAGAACCGGTCGAGTTCTTCCTGACTTTCGCTCTCTGTGGGCTCTATCATAATCGTTCCGGCAACGGGGAAAGAAAGCGTCGGCGCATGAAATCCATAATCCATCAACCGCTTGGCCACATCTTCGGCACTGACAATGGCCTTCATGGGGCGCAAGTCAATGATTAATTCGTGGGCAACCCGGTCAACGGCTCCGGTATATAGTACAGAAAATTCTTTTTCGAGTCGCGCCTTGATATAGTTGGCATTCAGGATGGCGTAGTCGGTCGCCAATTTCAACCCCTCCGTGCCAAGCATACGTATGTAGGCGTGGGAAACGACAATCACTCCGGCGCTTCCATAAGGCGCAGAACTTACCGCATAAATGGCTTTTTGGCCCCCGGTTTTTACGATTGAATGCCCGGGAAGGTATGGAGCCAGTTTGTCATTTACACAAATAGGACCTACGCCCGGACCGCCGCCCCCGTGTGGGATAGCGAAGGTTTTGTGCAAATTCAAGTGGCATACATCTGCGCCAATCGTACCCGGATTGGTATAGCCGACTTGGGCATTCATATTGGCTCCATCCATATAGACTAATCCGCCGGCGTGATGGATGATGTTGACCATTTCCTTGATGGCCGTCTCAAAAACGCCATGTGTCGAAGGGTAGGTAATCATGAATCCGGCCAACGTGTCTTTGTAGGTATCTACCTGCTTGCGCAAATCCGCTAAATCCACATTTCCTTTTTCATCACAGGCGATGACCACGACTTTCATGCCGGCCATGATGGCGCTGGCAGGGTTGGTACCGTGGGCGGAAGATGGGATTAATATTACGTTTCTTTGATCTTCTTTCCGGTCGTGGTGATAGGCCCGGATGGTCATTAAACCGGTAAATTCTCCTTGTGCTCCGGAATTGGGTTGGAAGGAGCAAGCCGATAGTCCCGTAATCTCACAAAGGTAGTCGCCCAATTCCTGAATTAATTGCTGATAACCTTTGGTTTGGTTGGCCGGTGCAAAAGGATGGATGTTGGCAAATTCCGGCCAAGTGACCGGTAACATCTCGGTAGCGGCATTTAATTTCATGGTGCAAGAACCCAACGAAACCATGGAGTGCGTCAAAGATAAGTCTTTGTTTTCCAATGACTTAAGGTAGCGCATCATCTTAGTTTCCGTATGGTATTTGACGAAAGTCGGGTGCTTTAGGAAGTCACCGGTTCGGGTCAAATTATTAGGTAAGGCATCGCCTTTTCGGGCTTTTTTGAGTGTATAGGTTGTTTTATTCGCTTGCGCAAAAATGTCCAAAATATCTTGTAGGTCACTATCCAAAACGGTTTCGTCGAGACTGACTTGGATGGAGTCCTTAGTGTAAAAGAAATTGATTTTTTGGGCTTTCGCTAATTTTTTAATTTTTGATATTACTTGCTTGTCGGCTTCGATATGTAAGGTGTCGAAGAAGTAGCGATTGGTTTGGTGGTAGCCCAAATTTTTGAGTCCTTGGTTCAAGGCACGGGTCATTTGATGGATGCGGTCGGCAATGGCTTTGAGTCCGTCGGCTCCGTGATAGACAGCATAGAAGCCGGCCATGGAAGCGAGCAGGGCTTGAGCCGTGCAAATATTAGACGTGGCTTTTTCTCTGCGGATATGTTGTTCTCTGGTTTGGAGTGCCATCCGTAGGGCGTTGTTGCCGTCTGCATCTTTGGAAACGCCGATGATTCTACCCGGCAATAACCTTTTGAATTTTTCGGTGGTCGCAAAATACGCTGCATGCGGGCCGCCAAATCCGAACGGAATGCCCATTCTTTGGGTGGTACCGACTACGGCATCTGCGCCCCATTCTCCCGGTGGAGTCAATAAGGTCAAAGACAATAAATCTGCCGCTACGGTCACAAAAACACCTTTGTCTTTAGCTTTTTGCGCAAGCTTCGGCAAGTTTTGATTGATCATTCCTGTTTTTCCGGGATATTGAAATAATACACCAAAGACTTTGTCCGTGTATTTCATTTCTTTTTCCGCAAGGACGACAATCTCAATGCCCCTAGGCAAGGCGCGCGTCTTGAGCACATCAATCGTTTGTGGCAACACTTCATCCGATACCAAGAAAATATTGGCGACTTGATCTCCTTTGGCTCTCTTATTCTTGGCGTGGTAGAACATATTCATCGCTTCGGCTGCGGCGGTGCCTTCGTCCAATAGAGAAGCGTTGGCGATGGGCAACCCCGTCAAGGAATTGACCATGGTTTGGAAATTCAACAAAGCTTCGAGCCGTCCTTGCGAAATTTCTGCTTGATAAGGCGTATAAGGTGTGTACCAACCCGGATTTTCGAGCACATTGCGCAAGATGACACTCGGCGTAATCGTCCCGTAATAGCCCATGCCGATATAGGAGCGAGCGACGATATTTTTGTCGGCAACGGCTTTGATGGCCTTCAGATATTCAAATTCTGATAGGGGAGTGGGCAAATCCAGCTCTTTCTTGACGCGAATATCATCCGGAATTGTTTGGATGATTAAGTCTTCAAATGTCTGAGCGCCAACGAGTTGGAGCATGTTTTTGAGTTGTTCCGGTTGGGTATCCAAGTGTCTTGCGACAAAATGGTCAGATATAGGAAATTTTTGCATGGTTGTATTTGGTTAGATTGAGCGGTAAATTTATCCCTTATTCTTGTTATTTTGGTGTTTTTTGGGAATTATTTTTTGTTGGGACGTGCGGCCGTGCGTCTCAACCCTAGGCGATTATTCATTTTTTACTCAAGTAGATTCTTTGAAGAAGGAAAAAGTGATTTTTTTGAAGAAAAAATAGATGGAAGGGAAAGGTTTTCCTGCGCTGTTAATTTGTGTGTATAGCCGGCTTTTGTAGCTAGTGCAAGGCTTTTCTATAAAACCCAAACTTCTTTAGTAAAAATCTAGGTTTGGTCGTCCTTCTTAGTGTAAACTTAATGTATGCTAAAGTGACCTGAGTGGTAAGGAGTATGAAAAGCCTAACCACTAAGCGCACGAAGATAACACTAAGATTTCACTAAGGTGATGATTGTTAGTAAGTTATAGCGATTTCATTTTTTTTGATGATTAAGTTTTTATAGGAAAATCTTTTAGCTAGTGCTCTAACCGGTTATCAAACATCGCTCTTTTTCTTAGATTCCTTACCATTTAGGTCAATTAGACCTTTCGGAAAAGACTCCATTTTTTGTTGGAAATAAGTAGAATATTGAGTATATTTGCCGTTGTGTAAAATAAAAAAACTAT
>JALVCY010000171.1 GCA_027009605.1 Saprospiraceae bacterium | reverse complement strand
AAAGCTCATCTCGGATAGCCAAGGCCGAATTACTTGGGAAGTGACTCCGCCGGATTGGGGGCGTTACTTGGTGAGAGTCTATGACCCGTTGAATGGCCAAAGTGCCGGCGAAATAGCTTATGCCGGTCATCCTTGGGGAGATAATCAAAGCCGGGAACAGTTGCAAGCAGCAGCCATGTTGCCCCTGGAACCCGAGAAAAAAGTGTATAATGTCGGAGACAAAGTCAAAGTAAAAGTGCCCACAGGAAAGGCCGGACGGGCTCTGATTACCATTGAAAAAGGAGGGACTATCGTCTCAGAATTTCGTCGAGAATCCAATGACGGAAGCAACGTCTTTACGTTTACGGCAACGGAAGACATGGTGCCGAATATTTACGTCTCGGTATCTATGGTGCAGCCACACGCCAATACGAGCAATGATTTGCCGATGCGGATGTATGGTATTGTGCCCATCAAAATAGAAAATCCTAAAGCCAAATTGGAGCCCAAAATAGCGACCGCTCCAAAGTGGCAACCGGATTCCGATGTACAAATAAAAGTCAGCGAAGCCAAAGGGCGCTCAATGGCTTATACGATTGCGATTGTGGATGATGGATTGTTGGATTTGACGCATTTTCGGACGCCTTCACCCTATGACGCTTTGAATGCCAAAGAAGCATTGAGTGTCAAGACTTGGGATGTCTATGATTATATCTTGGGGGCTTTTAATGGTGACAATGAGCGCATCTTGGCGATAGGTGGTGATGACGAAAAAGTGGACAACGAAAAGGCCAATAGTGCCAACCGCTTTAAGCCGGTAGTCCTACATTTGGGCCCGTTTGAATTAAAGAAAGGGCGGACGGCTACCCATACCTTCCATTTCCCTAATTATGTGGGTTCTGTGCGGGCGATGGTCGTGGCCGTCGGCGACGAGGCTTATGGAAATGCCGATGTGACTGTGCCGGTGCGCAAACCGTTGATGGTACAACCCACTTTGCCTAGAGTTTTGGGCTCGGGTGAGCAAGTGGTTTTGCCGGTCACGGTATTTGCGATGGAACCCGATGTTAAAGATGTAGAAGTAAGCCTTTCGGAAACGAGTGGATTGGTGACTTTTCCGGAAGGGAAAACAAAACGGATACATTTTGATAAATTAGGCGACCAAGTGGTTTATTTTCCGGTCAATGTAAAAGATATTCAAGGGATTGCCCACTTTAAAATCAAGTCCGTCAGCGGTCGTCATCTGGCCCAAGATGAAATAGAAATTTCCGTAAGGAATGCCAATCCGATGATGTCAGATGTGGAAGAAATCGTGTTGAAGGCGGGGGCATCAGAGACTCGAAGTGTGGCTCCGTTTGGGGTGGCCGGCTCTAATGAAACGACGATAGAAGTGGCTTCCGTACCGCCCCTGAATTTGGGGAATCGACTAAACTATTTGATTCGGTATCCACATGGATGTATCGAGCAAACGACTTCGTCTGTCTTTCCACAATTGTATGTTGGTGGGCTGATGGATTTAGATAACACCCGAAAAGAGCAGGTAGATAAAAATATCAAAGCCGGTATTGACCGCTTGAGATTGTTCCAAGTCAGCGAAGGCGGATTTTCTTATTGGCCGGGCGGCGGCGATGCCAATCCTTGGGGGAGCAATTATGCCGGTCACTTTTTGTTGGAAGCCAAAGCCAAAGGCTATGTCGTCTCGGAAACCATGTTGGACAAATGGGTGCGTTTTCAAACCGAAATGGCCAATGATTGGCGACCCAATAGCCGGTATTATGGCTATTCTTATTTTGATCAAGCCTATCGTTTGCATACGCTGGCCCTTGCGGGAAAACCGGCTAAAGGGGCGATGAACCGCTTGCGGAATGACCCCAAATTGTCGAATATGGCCCGCTGGCAATTAGCCGCAGCCTATGCCTTAATCGGCAAAAAGGATATTGGAAAGCAACTTTTAGCGGAAGCGAATACAGACATAAAACCTTATCGCGAATTAGGGTATTCTTATGGCAGTCCCTTGCGGGATAAAGGGATGGCTTTGGAGACCATGCTATTATTGGGTCAATCCACGGCATCCTTTAAGATGTTGAAAGAGGTGAGTCAGGCCTTGGGGTCTTCTCGTTGGTACAGTACCCACGCTACGGCGTATGGCCTATTAGGTATTGGAAAATATTATGCTCAACATAAGCCGGATCAATTGGCGTTTAGCTATACCATCAACGGGAAGCCCGGTTTGATAAAAAGTGACAAACCCATTGTTGAAATAAAATTGACGAATCCCGACCAAGCCCAAAAAGTAAGCGTCAAAAATACCAGCAACGGCGACCTATATCTACGCATCATACGCCAAGGCAAGCCCAAAGCCGGAGAAGAGCAGCCGGTAGCGGACAGCGACTTGCAGATGCGAATCGCCTATAAAAACTTGCAAGGGGAAAAAATTGACCCCACTCGCCTGCCACGAGGAGAAGACTTTTATGCGGAAGTGACGATTGCTAATCCCGGGACTCGTTTGGCCACATACAAGAACATGGCATTGACCCAAATCTTCCCTTCAGGCTGGGAGATTGGCAATGCGCGGATGAGTGAAGTGCAGGCCTTAAGTGCGAGCGATGATTTTGATTATCAGGATATACGGGATGACCGGGTATTTACTTATTTTGACCTAAATAATCAATCTTCCAAAACCTACCGGGTCTTGCTCAATGCCGCTTATCCGGGTAAATATTATTTGCCGGCGACTTATTGTGAAGCGATGTACGACAATACCATTCGGGCGGCTTCTACGGGGCATTGGGTGGCTGTGGTGGATAAGTAACTTGAGGTCTAACGGTATAGCGGTATAACGGTATAACGGTATAACGGTATAACGGTGTAACGGTGTAACGGTGTAACGGTACGGTATAACGGTATAACGGTGTAACGGTGTAACGGTACGGTATAACGGTATAACGGTGTAACGGTGTAACGGTACGGTATAACGGTGAGTTTACTCCTAAAAGTATTTTGATGTAAAACCACCAAATTTTATTCTGTTTGGGAATTTTGTTCAATCGTTCAACTGTTCAACTGTTTAATCGAAGATACTGGAAATCAACTAGTTATGTACAATCAGTTGAACGATTGAACGCTTGAACAATTGAACAGAAGGCATTCCATCAAAATAATATTTGGCAACTGTTCCAACGATTTCAAAAACCCGACTTTTCGGATCGGACTCAACGGTATAACGGCTAGGCAGCCAAGAGCGGTCTCCTTGAACGCCGAAGGCATTGAACGCCCGAAGGGCAAATTGAACGCCGAAGGCAATGAACCCTATAACTGTGTAACGAGTGTTCAGACCACCGAGATGATTTAACCAGTACAACTGAAGCCCAAATCAAAACAAAAAAAGTAACTTTGGGCATCCAACAAAGGTACTTACCCAAAACTTACGTAAAAATGACCCAACAAGAGAAACCCAAATCAGGCATTGTATTCAGCAAAGGCTTTATTAAGTTTTCGGCTATTTTTTTGATTGCCATGTTACTGTTAATGGCTTTTTTGCATTGGCGGAAAGGAGATTACCGATTGCAAACGCCCAACGGGAGCACTTCGTACATAATGGATAGCGCCCCTGAACGGTGTATATATTACGGTGTAACGGTGAGTTTGCTCCGAAAAGTAGGCTAAAAAATAGGTTTAAAATTTGAACCAAATTTTATTTGGTCTATTTTTGGGATTTTACTCTGAATCCTAAAATTTCGCCACCAAGCACTGTGGTGCGCCTGAAGCCATTTTAAGGCGAAAAAAGCAATTATTAAGGCTTTTAAGAGCGTTTTGCCTACATATTTGGCCAATCTCCTAAAGTTTGCCCAAATACTTCTTAATATGACATAGAAGTGGTTCTTTTTGAGCCCGCGATATTTACTTTTTCGTCCATTTAGTGTGTGGAAGACTTGGTGAATCGTTCCTTCCACATTGGCTCTTATGGTGGTTATATAGACTTTGTTTTTTTCAATTTCCTTTCTAAGAAAATAGTTTTCTATCGTCTTGGGCAGTATGTAGTGATAACCTTTGGGTAATTTTATTCGATATTTTCCATTACTCGTTTTGGTTGCCAAGTAAGTTTTTCCTGTACGTTTGTCTGTTACTTTTAATTCTTTGCCTTCCAGCCATTCATAATCAAAATTACCGTCTGTGCCCTGTATGGCTTGTGTGTAAAAAGTGAAAGGTGCGGTGCCGTTTGTGCCTTTTGCGTAAGCAACATTAGCGGGTGAATGATAGGAGCCATCTGTTGCTGCTTCTTCTATCTTTTCATCGCCTAAAACAACTTGACTTGTTTCTATGGCTTGCTGAAAAAAATGGTCATCGGAATGGGTTGCGCTCTCTGTCTGTACACTTGTAATTATGTTAAAATCATTGTCTTCTGAACAGGTTTCTGTGATATTTGATGCATAGCCTCTAACTCTTTGAA
>JALVCY010000170.1 GCA_027009605.1 Saprospiraceae bacterium | reverse complement strand
TATCGTGTGATATTGTCTGTTACAAAGGTGTCGCCCCTACGGGGCTGACAACAGAGAAAATAGCCGAAATACATAAGCCTGAGCCCCATCGGGGCGACATCTTTGTAAGACTAACAAATAGTCGGGATATAGCTCCGTAGGAGCGACACCACGCTGCACTATGCATTGTAGCCAAATAAAATTTTGATTCGTGCTTTAATTTCCGGCAGAGTGGACTTTTCGGAGCGGACTCAAAGTTGTCGTAAATGGATACATCAAACCCCCGACCTAATAATTTGCTCTAATTCTATCCGGTCTCTGACCGTTCCCCGAAAATTAGGAATGACATGATGGGCTTCCAAGTAATCCGGTAGTCTTTGGGCATGTAATGTGGTGATTTTGTCCAATAGTTCTTGGGCACTGAGATGGCGGAGTAGGGGACGGGTGGTTTTCTTGACAATGAGTCGCCGGAATAAAACGCCTACCGGAACATTCAAAAAGATGACTTTGCCTTTTTTTAGGATCCACTTTCGGGCGATGGGGTTGGAGAAGGTGCCGCCACCGAGCGAGAAGATGATATTTTGCCGGTCGTTGTCGGTGTGTTTGATGAGGGTGTCCAATTCTAATTTTCGGAAGGCTTCTTCGCCTAGATTCTCGTATATCTCGTTGATTGTCTGATGGTTAGATTCGGCTTCCAGTAGATGGTCCAAATCAAAAAAGTCATATCCCAAACGTTCCGCCATGATGCGTCCGTTTTTGGTTTTGCCGCCGGCCATGAAGCCTGTTAGAAAAATATACATTGGAGATAGTATCGTGATTGAAAGAATTAAGGAATCAACAGCATTGAGGGCGGGTTGTTTATGGGGATGGACAGTTTAGGTGTCACCGGACCAAGGGCAATGCATCCTGAACGGTATTGACCGGAAATTTACATACCCGATTCTGACAAACATATATCCGGGTTTCCCCTTTGACCAACCGGTCTTGCAATAACGACATATTGCCTTCTTTCTGCCCGCCGGCATATATTACATTGGGTAAATAATTTTTGGCCATTTCATTGCGCAATTTATTGGCATCTTGACCGATGATGGCGACTTCAAAAGGAGGGTTGGCCATTTCGCTGTAAAGGGACAACCAATTGGCATAGAAAAAGGGTTGATCGGATTGGAGGAAAGCACCGGTCATATTTTGTACCATTTTTTTGCTGAGTGGGATGTAATTTTCGGTGTCGTAATAATGGCCTAATTTCCATAAGACCCGGCCCATGACCGAGTTGGAAGCGGGAATGACATTGTCGGATAATTCTTTTTTGCGGGTCACCAAGGGCGCATCCAAATCGGATGTGTAAAAGAATAATCCGGTACTTGGGTCGTAGAAATGTTGGTAGGCAAAGTCGGTTAATTGCTTGGCTTTGTTTATCCATTGCTCGTCAAAGGTAGCTTCATACAAGGCCATGAATGCCCATGCGGTCAGTGCGTAGTCATCCAAAAAGGCATTGATGGATGCTTTGCCGTTTTTGTAATTTCGTAAAAGCCGGCCTTCTTTGGACATCATGTTGCCGGCAAGGAAATGGGCATTTTTCAAGGCTGTTTCCAAATGCTTGGGCTCGTTGAATGTCAAATAAGCATCAACATAGCCTTTGAGCATGAGTGCGTTCCAGGAGGTTAGGATTTTGTCATCCAGGCCGGGGCGAATTCTTTTGGATCTTGCGATAAATAGTTGATGCTTAGCGTTTTGTAGCATTTTTTGGGCTTGCGCAAAATCTAAATTATGCTTTTTGGCGATTGGCGCAAGCGGCTTGGTGATGTGTAAAATATTGTTTCCGTGTTCCCAATTTCCTTTTTCCGTAAGGTTGTAATAGTCCTTAATGAGCTGAAAGGAGGGCTCGTCCAAAAGAGCCTTGACTTCGGATAATTTCCAAACATAAAACTTCCCTTCTTCGCCATCCGAATCGGCATCCAAGGAGGAATAGAATCCCCCGCTTTGGTCTATTAATTCCCTTTCGGTGAAAGCCAAAGTTTCATCTACGACCTTTTTGTAGGTAGGATTTTGGGTTACTTTCCAAGCATTGGCGTAGAGGCTGACGAGTTGGCCATTGTCATAGAGCATTTTCTCAAAGTGGGGCACCAACCAATCGGGGTCGGTAGAGTATCTCGAAAAGCCACCGCCCAATTGGTCATAAATCCCCCCCTGCGCCATATTGTCTAGGGTGACTTGGACGGCTTCCAACGCTTTTTTATTTCCCGTAAGGGCATATTGAGCTAAGAGATATTCGTAATTGATGGGCATGGGAAATTTCATGCGACCATTTTTGCCCCCTTTTTTGAAGTCTATGATTTGGAGTAGATTCCGGGTGGCTTGTTTTAGGTCTTCGGGTTGGGCGTGGACGGTTTCGGAAGAGACGGGGATGCGTTCGATGCCTTGCATTCCTTGGGCGATTTGGGTGGCAGATTGTTCTATTTTTTCGGGTTCATTTTTTTTCATTTCTGAAAAATAGTTGAGTACTTCCAGCCAATTTTTTTTGGGGAAGTAGGTACCTGCCCAAAAAGGACGGGCATCCGGCGTTGCGAAAGCATTCAGAGGCCATCCGCAACTGCCCCTTCCGGAAAGGTGGCAAGCGGACATATAAACGTCGTCAATATCGGGGCGTTCTTCGCGATCGACTTTGATGCAGACAAAGTGGTCATTCATTATTTTGGCGACGGTGGAATCTTCAAAAGACTCATGTTCCATGACATGGCACCAGTGGCAAGCGGAGTATCCGATACTGATAATCAATAGTTTATCTTCGTCTTTGGCCTTTTTTAGGGCTTCGGGCCCCCACGGATACCAGTTGACGGGATTGTGTGCATGCTGGAGCAAGTAAGGGCTGGATTCATTGATGAGATGGTTGGTGTGGGCATAATGCTTCATGTCGGATGGGGGTTTTTTGGAACCGGCCGGGTGTTGGGAAGCACATCTTTCGGCGGAGAAAAGGAAAAAGGCTAGAAGTAGGAAGAGTATATTTTTCATGGTTCGATTTTTTGTTCGGTGGCATTTTGGGTATTCTTGGAGTTGCCGGAAGGAGAAATAATGGGAAATTAGCCAAAATGCTGGCTATGATAACAATATTTTTTTTATCTTGTTGTGTGATTAACTTATCAGTAGGGACGAATGGCCATTCGCATCCACTGTGGATTGATAATTTGTTAATAAAATGTAACTATTTAGCCACTCGCTAATTTTTGTTATAAAATGCTCTTTTTGTGCCTGTTTTTGCTAAAATTTTCTCACATAGGGACGCCTGGCCGTGCGTCCCTACGTCAATATCCACAAAAATGGCTATTTTCTGCCTAAAAATTGGGGCGTCTAAACAGTTACAATAAAATTAAATATTGCGATGAAAAAGCTATCTTTTATTTTCCTTTTGTCCTTGCTTTTTTCTATTCCGAATTATGCCCAGCGTGAAGCTGATTTGCATCTGGAACGAAAGCCGGGCTCTTGCTATGCCAAGTGCTTGATGCCTGATAAATTGGGTTTTGTAGAGAAAAAATTGCCTGTATCTACTAAAGGTGATTCTTCTGAAGCCGAAGAGCTAATCGTTCAAGTAGCTCCGGCAACGAGCAAATGGGTTAAGAAAAAGAGTGACAGACCATGTTCATCTTATGGCCCGGAAGATTGTATGGTTTGGTGCTTGATAGAAGAGCCTGCACAGTTTGATACCTTTTACGTTGTGAAAGATACGGTGGCTAATCCTAATTTTGAGTGGTTGACCATCAAGGTTCAAGATGTTGTAGAAAAAGGCGGGTATTGGGCTTGGCAGGAAGTGGTCTGTGGTAGTGATGTTACCCCAAAATTTGTGAAAAAATTGGTGGCCGGTTTGAATCTAAAGGGGTATCCGGTTTCTCCTGTTGGCAAGGATGGTAGGATTAATAAAGAGCTAAAGTCAGCACTAGTTAAGTATCAAAAAGCCAATTACTTACCCATAGGTAGTTTAGACTTTGCGACCATGCGCTCTCTAGGGATGATGAAGTCAGCGAAGCAAAAGCGGAAGGAGAGAAAAGCGAGGCGGCGTCGCCGGAAGAAGCGGAAATTATTTTAAAGATGAGCTTGCTCCGAAAAGTCCACGTAGCCAAGAATCAAAGCGATGAACAAAATTTTATGGTTCTTTGACAAATCCCGTGAAAAATGGGTATTTCCAAGAATAATGCAAAATATTTAAATCCATAAAATGTTGAATTTAAGCATCGCATCTGCTTTAGCTTTTACCGTCTGCTTTAGTTCGGTTTCTAGTCTGAGTTGCATATAATTTGAACGAAATAGCTTGTTGATCATTTTGGCTTAGCCCAAAACGAACTTGGTCTAAGATATTTTGTAACTATTTAGCCACCCGCTAATTTTTGCTAGAAAATGCCCTTTTTGCACCTGTTTTTGCTAAAATTTTCTCACGTAGGGACGCACGGCCGTGCGT
>JALVCY010000169.1 GCA_027009605.1 Saprospiraceae bacterium | reverse complement strand
TACCAAGATATCGCCCCGCTGGAGCTTTCAGGGATGGGCATCACGGCTGTGCCTTCTCTGTTGTCAGCCCCGGCGGGGTGACACCTTTGTAACAGACAATATCGCACGATACCGGAAGCCCCGGCGGGGCGACACCTTGTCTCGGTCGCACTAGTTATCATAAAGACACTAAAAGAGTTTTCCTATAAAAATTGAGTCTGCTCCGAAAAGTCACTACAGTCAAAAATTGAAGCACGTAACAAAATTTTATTCTGTTTACCTTAACTCCCCACTTCTTAGGGGGATTTAGGGGGTTAAAATATGAGCGAAAACAGAATAAAATTTTGTGGACTCAAGAGCAAACCGCTACACCCGACTTTTCGGAGTAAACTCAAAATTTGATAATCAAAAAAATGAAATAGCTATAACTTATTAACAATCAACAACTTAGTGAGTCCTTAGTGTTTGATTCGTGAGCTTAGTGGTTAGGCTTTTCATTCTTCTTACCACTTAGGTTACTTTAGAATACACTAAGTTTACACCAAGAAGTACAACCAAAGCTTGATTCTGACTACAGAAGTTTGCATTTTATAGGAAAACCCTTAAGAGACTAAATAAAATTTTGTAGTCTCAGGAGCAAAACCTAACTTCTGACTTTTCGGAGTGGACTCAACCATTGAACAGAATGCCTGCATCTCGAATAATATTTGGCCACTTTTCCAACTGTTTCAAGACCCCGACCTTTCGGCGCAAGCTCATAATTAGTTGGCTCAAAAATGTTTTCCGGTACAGGATGAGACGACCCGTTAGTCGAAGAAAATAGAAACTTAGTAGGAAATCGTGGGTATAACTAGGCTAGATTGGATGATTTTGCGTTACTTTGCTAAAAAAATATAAACCGTGACAATTCTAATTGCATTACTCGTTTTTTATTTTGCGACCAGCTTTACACTCGCCAAGCTATTTGAGAAAGCAGGCGTGGACAAAAATAAAGCCTATATTCCGGGGATTAATTTCATCGAATGGGCCAAACTGATTGGGCGAAAGCCGATTTATGCCCTTTGGTTGTTAGTGCCTATCGTGAATATTTTTATTTATGCCGGCATGGCCGTGGATATGGTGCGTTCATTTGGGCGTTTTAGTTTTTGGGATAGTTTTTTGGCGGTCATTGCGACCCCAATTATTTTTGCATCTATAGGCAAGAATACCCAAGATAAGTACCGCGGCCCTAATTATACGATGGAAAAAGAATATAAGGCCGAAATGGATGCTGCTAGAAAGGCCGGAGATAAAGCCAAATATCAAAAACTGCTACGCACTAGCCCGTATGAGAAAAATGCGGCTAGAGAATGGGCAGAGTCTATTATTTTTGCGGTTTTTGCGGCTGCATTTATTCGGATGTTTTTGATTGAGGCTTATGTCATTCCAACCCCATCGATGGAGGGTTCTTTATTGGTAGGGGATTATCTGTTTGTCAGTAAGGCACATTATGGTATCCGGACGCCAATGACTGTATTGCAAATCCCGCTTTTACATAACCGAATTCCCTTTTTGAATAGAGAGTCTTACCTGACACACCCGAGTTTGGGCTATCATAGATTAAAGCCGATAGAAAAGGTCGGACGGAATATGCCCGTGGTGTTTAATTATCCGGAAGGGGATAGTGTCTATGTCGTCCCCGGTCGGACTTTTAGTATTTATGATGTACGGCGCAACCCAAAATATTTGGGGGCGGTGCCTAGTCGTTATCCGTTGACTGTCAGGCCGATAGATAAGGAAGACCACTATATAAAAAGATGTATCGGAATACCCGGAGATACCTTGCAAATCAAGGAAAGACAGGTCTATATAAATGGCGTTGCCGCCAAAAATCCTAAAAAAATGCAGTTCAACTACAAAGTTGTATCTGTCGGTGCACCCATAAGTCCAAAGGCTTTGGCGGCCATGGGCGTCACCAAAAAGGTGGGTAATAGTGACAATATGTATGCTCTAAATGCGGAGCAAGTTGAAAAAATAAAAAGTCTAAGCCCGGATATTATGGTCGAAGTGCAAACCACTAACCCACCGAATATGGGCCTGTTTCCACATGATCCCAAGATTATGCAAAATTGGACTATTGATAACTATGGCCCGGTCGTGATTCCCCGCAAGGGCATGACGATTCCTTTAAATGGCTTTACATTTCCTTTTTATCAGCGAGCCATTCGAGTCTATGAAGGAAATAAACTGGATGTCAAGAATGGAAAGTACTATCTCAATGGTAAAGAAGCCCAAAACTATACCTTTAAAATGGACTACTATTGGATGATGGGGGACAATCGGCATCAATCTGAAGATTCTAGGTTCTGGGGCTTTGTGCCGGAAGACCATATTGTTGGGAAGCCATTGTTTATCTGGATGTCCGTTGAAAAAGAAGGACCTAACAAAGGGATTCGTTGGAGTAGAGTCTTCAAATCTGCTTCCATTTTTTAATCTATCCGGAAGATTTCTATGGGGCTTGGGCATTGTGTAGTAATAAAATGCTCAATTCGGCAAATATTTTTGTGCTGAACAAGGCACAAAAGTGGGCGTTATGCTCAATGCCTTACGACTGAACATATAGAGAATTTACCAAGTCTAGACGGAGACGCCTTCGTGTAATCTTAGTGCAAATATCTATGTGGCCGGAGTGGGTAGGGTATTCTTTACTTCAAATCCCACCTGTAAAAAGAAAGAATAAAAAAATGTATAGACCCCAAAAAAAACTTCCCAAAAGTTTTAAACCTTTGGAAAGTCAAACTGGTGGAGAATACCGGAGTCGAACCGGTGACCTCTTGCATGCCATGCAAGCGCTCTAGCCAGCTGAGCTAATCCCCCAAGAGAGTGCAAAGTTATGGATTTTTTTTAAAAAGAACTTTTTTTTCTAAAAAAAAGAAAAACCTTTTTTGGATGACTCTCATAACAATATGTTTTTGAGTGAGAATTGGAGGCTTTTGATATTATATTCGACAATAATTTGGCCTCTAAAATTTGCCTTTTTTTAGACAAAATAGTAAAAAATCAAGTTTTAGACCATTAAAAATTCGTTTTTATAGTGGATATAGCCTATATTTGTAGCTCTACATAGAAAATTTCCTTTTTATATTTTGATTATTAGGCTGTACAGCAAATTTGAATGTTGTGGGGTCTTTTCTATAGTCAATTTATAATTTTCTTGTACTCGAAAAGCAAAACGAACCGACATGAAACAAGCACTACTGTTTGTCTTCCTATTTGTAGGGGGGCTATTGCCTGCGCAAACAACCCAAACCACGGGTCATCTAAAGTTGTTATTTAATCAAGATACGCCTAGAAGATTGGTGACATTGAAGGCAGAATATACTGAAGTGACTCTGTGCGGCCTTACCGAAGGAGCTACTTATGATATGGCGAGTGGGTATATTTCCGGAGATAATCCTTGTAGCTTTGAGATGGGCACTACGCAAAATGCTTTTGCTCGCCACATGATTTTTGTGGCAGATGAGTCTTGTGAAACCTTTTGGTTTCGGAGAACCTGCAATGAAGAAGTGAGTGCTTATCTTTCTTTAGTTTGCTCTAGCTGTAAGGTGAAAATAAATACCGATATCGCGGAGCAGGGGGTCGTGACTTCGACCTATGGCGGGGATTTCTTGGCTTTGATTAAGGATAATTTTATTGGTGGAAACTGCTTCGATGTGTCTAATGTAACCTTCTCCGGTGGTGCCAGCCAAGTGGGCACCTTTTCTAATGGCACTGATGCGATGGGTATTAGTGAAGGCTTGATGCTCTCTACCGGAAATGTGAATTTGGCGCAAGGGCCTAACAACAGTGTGGGGGCAAGTGCTGTCGCTGGTGGCGGTAGCTCTGATGCTGATTTGAGTGGATTGACGGGGCAATCATTACAAGATGTGGCTGTACTAGAGTTTGATTTTATACCAACGACTGATAGTATAAACTTTGACTTTGTTTTTGGTTCGGAAGAATACTGTGAGTGGGTGAATACGGCCTATAATGATGTTTTTGGCTTTTTTATTTCAGGGCCGGGTATTACAGGTACCCAAAACCTAGCTATTACTCCGGTTACAGGACAACCCATAACTATTAACTCCGTCAATAATACATCTAATTCGGCTTATTTTGTGCCGAACTCTTCCAGCTGTGGAGCAACTAGTATCAATAATAATATTGAATATGATGGTTATACCACGGTTTTAACCGCAACCGCTTTTATTCCGGATACCAATTGTGTGGTTTATCACCTAAAATTAGCAATCGCTGATGGTTCAGATGCTAATTTAGATTCCGGAGTTTTCTTAAAAAAAGGTAGCTTTTATGCAGGCTCTGACTATGAAGTAACAGCCAATGATTTGATTTCAGGGACAGATATGACAGTGGAAGGTTGTGGGGATGCTTATTTTCATTTTAGTCTTCTCGAAGAATCTAAATTCCCTACGGTGATTAATTTTCAAGTCTTAGGTACAGCTACTTCCGGGGTGGATTATGCCCCCTTACCCACAAGCATAACAATCCCTGCAGAACAAAAGTATGTTGACTTACCGGTTTCTATCTTTGCTGATGGGTTTCCTGAAGGAGACGAAACCATAGAATTATTGATTGATGCTAATGTATGCTCTTGTTTGCATCCGACCATCGTACTGACGATTACCGAGCCGGATCCTATCTTATTACAGCCTTTTGACACAATTGTATGTGAAGGCGGGGGAAATGTGACTTTAGATCCGAATGCATCAGGTGGAGCCCCCCCCTTGACGTATAGTTGGAGTCCGACAGGGGAAGTGTCGTCTTCGATAAGCGTACCGGCTACTACAGGCTCTTATTCTGTTACAGTTTCTGATGGCTGTGGCTCTTCCGAGAATGCGACCTTTAATGTGACTACCGCTCCGGCTCCGACCGCTTCCATTCTTAATGATGCGACCATCTGTGCCGGCGGCTTTGCAGAAGTTTATTTGTCTTTAACCGGGACAGGACCTTGGGACGTAGAGATCTATAAAGATGGCTTTTTGTGGAATACGTTTACCTTTACAAATCCCAATGCATCCTTTTCTGTGAATGATGTGGGTACATACACTTTGTCAACCGTGGTAGCTAATGGTTGTAATGGAACAACTAGCGGTGCGGCTAATATTACCTTGGCGACCTTGCAATCTTCCAGCATACAGTTTGATGAAAACTGTGCCGGTGCTAATGATGGGGCTATTGAAGTGACACCCGATAACCCCGGATCTTATACCTACACTTGGTCGCCTACTCAGCCAAATAGTGGGGTGATTACCGATTTGGCTCCGGGTACTTATCATTTAACCCTTTCCGATGCAAGTGGATGCACGGCCACACAATCTTATACCATTGATGCGGCAATCCCTTTAGTTGTGAACTCTTCTTCTACCGGTGTCGATTGTTTGAATCCTAATGATGGCACCATTGACTTGACAGTGAGTGGCGGGCAACCCGATTATTCCTATTCTTGGAGTGTGCCTGCAAATACATCAAGCTTGTTTGGACTGGAAGCCGGTGTTTATGCCTACACGGTGACGGATGCTAATGGATGTGAAGTAATGGGAGACGAAACCGTTACCGAGGGCGCAGGAATTCCGGTTGCAGATGTCGAACCTGCCGGAATCGTAAATTGTAATTTCCCTACCATCATCTTATCAGGAAATGGGTCATCCACAGATCCAGGGACGACCTACTCTTGGACGACAGCAGATGGAAGTATTGTCTCCGGCGAGCATACTTTGAATCCTGTGGTAGATGCCGGTGGAACTTATCAACTGGTCGTGACTAATTCCTTGGGTTGTACCAAAGATACGACACTGACGGTACAAGCTGACCTGAATCAGCCCATTGCCGATGTGGTTGCTTTAGGCCAAGTTGATTGTAATAATCCAACTTTGACTTTGTCGGATAATGGGAGTTCTAATGGTAATGATTTTTCTTATGCTTGGACAACGACGGATGGTCATATCCTTTCGGGAAATACAAGCTTGACTCCAACTGTAGATGCCGGTGGACAATATAATCTGGTAGTGACGGATGATTCTAATGGTTGTACGGCAACGGTTGATGTGGCAGTTGTAGCGGATTTAAATGAACCTACAGTGGATGCCGGAGCAGGAGGTTTGGTCTCCTGTGCCAATCCGATGCTTACTTTAAATGGTACAGGCCCTAATCCTGCCAATAACTATTCCTATTTATGGACGACTAGTACAGGCAATATTATTTCCGGAAGTACATCCTTGAGCCCTGTTGTTGATGACGCAGGGACTTATGAGTTGGTGATTACTGACAATACCAATGGATGTACAGGTAGTGCGACTGTGGATGTACAAAAAAATATAGAGACTCCTATTCCGGATGCCGGGGCGGGTGCCACGTTGGGTTGTATTTTGACGCAAGTCTCATTGAATGGTGCTGTGTCACCTAATAACGCTTCATTTGTTTGGTCAACGACTTCCGGTAATTTTGTATCCGGTGAATCTACTTTGAGTCCGGTTGTGAATGTTGCTGGGGATTATATTCTTACTGCCACTCATCCGGTCTCGGGGTGTACGGCGGAGAGTACGGTGACCATTACTGCAGATCAGAATGTTCCGGATGCAAACGCAGGTACCGCTGATGATTTGACTTGCTCAATAACAGAGCTAAGTCTTGATGGGTTGGGCTCGTCTCAAGGTGCTGATTTCTCTTATGATTGGACAACAACCGATGGTAATATCGTTTCCGGTAGCACCACGTTGACTCCAAATATTAATCAAGCCGGAACCTATGAGCTTGTTGTAACCAATACAACGAATGGTTGTTCGGCTACTTCTTCCGTGTCTGTATCATTGGATGAGCAAACGTCTATTCCGGATGCAGGACCAACAGCAGAGATTAATTGTGTGCAATCTACGGCTGTGCTTAGTGCTTCGGTTACTCCGGCTAATTCATCTTTGGTATGGACATCGTCAAATGGAAATATTGTCTCGGGCGATACCACCTTAAATCCGGTAGTAGATGCTGCAGGAGACTATACCTTGGTGGCTACCAACCCCATTTCCGGTTGTACTTCAGAAAGTACCGTGTCAGTTACTTCCAACCAAAACTATCCAACTGCCGATGCAGGAACAGCAGCGGATTTGACATGTGCGGTAACCAGCTTGTTTTTGGATGCAAGCAATTCATCCCAAGGAACTAATTTTACCTATGATTGGACGACTACCGATGGACACATCGAATCCGGTGGAGATGGCTTGAATCCTGAAATAAGTACAGATGGGACTTATGATTTAGTGGTTACAGATACCACGAATGGGTGTACTGCAGATGCTTCAATTACGGTGTATGAAAACATGCAAACACCAACAACGGACGCCGGGCCGGGTAGCATGATTGGATGTGCACAGACTAGTGTGACTCTTTCGGGAAGTGTAATGCCTAGTGATGCATCTTTTACTTGGACGACAATCAATGGAAATATAGTCTCTGATATTTCAACCTTAAATCCTGTAGTAAATGCCGCCGGTGATTATGTGTTGGTTGCCACTCATCCGGTTACAGGTTGTACGTCGGAAAGTACCGTAACTATTACGACAGATCAAAATGTTCCGGTTGCCGAGATTGCTCCGGCGGCGGAGGTGACTTGCGCAAATCCGACGATTTTATTGGACGCTTCGGGCTCGTCTCAAGGTAATAATTTCTCTTATCAGTGGACAACAACAGATGGGAATTTGGTCTCCGGTACAACAGGCCTTAGTCCAACGGTAAATGATGGAGGGACTTATCAGTTAGTGGTCACCGACACTTCTAACGGTTGTTCTGCTACGACAACAGTCGTCGTGAATCTTGATAATCAGCCTCCATTCGCAGAAGCTGGTGTGTCGGGAACAATAAATTGTAATACATCTACCTTGCTATTGGGGCCTTCTACTCCGTCCGGGAATCCGGATCTTAGTTTTGCTTGGTCAACTTCGGATGGATCCATTATTTCAAGCACCGATATAGAAAATCCGGAAGTTAATACTCAAGGTACTTATACACTTTTGGTCACCAATAATACCAATGGATGTACCGCTCAAGATCAAGTTGTGATAGCCGAAGATACCAATCATCCAATACTGAGTATTTCGGGGGACAATGAAATAACCTGTACCGCTACTTCCGCAAGCATTGTTGCCGACGTGACCGCAACAGGAACAATTGATCTGGATTGGACAACCAATGATGGGAGTATTTTGTCAGGTCAAGGGACAAAATCCATTGTGGTTACTCAAGCTGGGGTCTATACATTACAGGCATCCAATGCAGATAATGGTTGCTCGACAATTGATAGCTTTGAAGTGTTTACGAATGCTTCATTGCCAACAGCCATTGCTGCTTCGTCTAATGTCTTGACCTGTAATGTGGATACTGTATTAGTTTCGGGTGTGGGGTCTTCTAGTGGGGCAAACATCGTGTATTCTTGGTCAACAGTTGATGGTGATATTGTTTCTGATGCGGATGGATTAGATATTTTGGTGACTCAGCCTGGTACCTATACTATTGGGGTAACCGATGTGAACAATAATTGTGCTTCTACTTTTTCCATTGAGGTAGATGAAGACATTCAACCACCTGTAGTAGATGCCGGGGATACCCAGACCTTATTGTGTGGGGTGGATAGTTTACAATTGTCGGGTTCGGGGTCTTCTACTTCCGGTAACGTAGATTATGTCTGGACTTCTCAGACAGGAAATATCCTTTCGGGAAATATGACAAATTCTCCTTTTGTAAATGCCGCAGGAACATATTACTTGGAAGTTACCAATAATACTAATGGGTGTACGGCCGTGGACAGTGTGGTTGTTACACAAGATGTCAACATTCCGATTGTGGATGCCGGATTGGACAAAACGCTTGATTGCCAGACTCAAAGTGTGGTGCTTGGCACTTCTAATACATCCGCCGGAACAAATTATACCTATCTTTGGACTGCTTCCGGGGGCGGGGTCTTGCCGTCCACATCAAATGAGCCGTTTATTACTGTGACCGAAGGTGGTGTCTATGAGTTGGAAGTCGTTAATACGGATAATGGTTGTAAAGCGGTTTCTGTAGTCAATGTGATAAAGGATGATATTTCACCAACCATTGATGTGGGACAGCCTTCTGTGTTGAATTGCCTACTGGATACGACTGTTGTCGGGGGAAGTGGAACAAGTACAGGAGCGGTGTTTTCTTATGAATGGATGACACCGAACGGACATATTTTATCAGGTGCAAACGATATTCAAGCAGTGGTAGATGCACCTGGGGATTATACGCTGCTGGTAACCAATAATTCAAATTTTTGCGTAAGCCAACTCAATGTTTCGGTTACTCAAGATATAGAAAAACCGACGGTTTCTACCAGCTCTGATGAAATAATTACCTGTACTACGCCGGCTGTTAATCTTTCTGGAAATGGCTCAAGTACAGGCAGTGAGTTTGTGTATTTATGGACAACCAGTGTCGGAAATATTTTGTCCGGCGAAACAGGATTAACACCACAAGTGAATCAACCCGGGTTCTATACGCTTAAGGTGACAAATACCATCAATGGTTGTCAAGTGCTTGATAGTGTGGAAGTTATTAAGGATGACTCGCAGCCTGTAGCAATTGTTTTGCAACCAAGCGAATTGACTTGTTCGGTTCATGAATTACAGTTAGACGGAAGTCAATCTTCAACCGGTTCTGAATTTGTCTATGAATGGACGACAACAAATGGAAATATTACCGGGGATGCCAGTACCCTAAACCCGACCATTAATTTGCCGGGTGATTATCATTTGGTAGTAACCAATACAACTAATGATTGTAAATCATTTTCAGATGTTACCGTTACCGAAAATACTACTCCTCCTATTGCAGAAGCGGGGGCAAATGCGACTTTAAATTGTGGTGTGAGTTCCATTGCTTTAGACGGTGGAGCTTCTGATGTGGGGGCATCGTTCAAGTATCAATGGACAACCAATAATGGAAATATTTTGAGCGATGATAAGACATTGGCTCCCTTGGTGAATCAGGTTGGAGTGTATTATTTAAATGTGGAGAATACAGTAAATGGATGTACGGCATTAGACAGCGTCGTCGTAGTGGCAGATGTTAATGCTCCAACAATTATTGTAGCGCCTCCATCTTTATTAACTTGCGAAGTGACAGATGTTGTTATTGATGCATCGAATTCTAGTAATGGCTCAGAGATTTTGTACTCTTGGGCGACTTCCAACGGCCAGATTTTGAATGGAGCAAAGACCGATAAGCCCCATGTTGGCAAAAAAGGAAGCTATATTTTGACATTGACAAATACTTCTAATGGATGTACATCGACCAAAGAAGTGGAAATAAAAGAAGATATTGAATCTCCAAATATTGATGGGATGGTGAATGATGTGATTACCTGTAAAACGACTTCGGTCGATATTCATTCATCGGCTTCAGGATCAGGCAGCTCATTTGATTTCTCTTGGACTACCAATAATGGAAATATTCTGTCAGGTGATTTAACTTCAGATTTGGAAGTAGCGGCTGCCGGAGTATATGTGGTTGAGGTGAAGGATTTAAGTAATGGATGTACAGCCGAAAAGCCTTTTGTGGTAGAAGAAGATAAAGAAAAACCATCTATCAACACCGAAACGCCTGATAAAATTACTTGTAAAGTTCAATCTGTGCCTTTGGGGGTTGTTGGTGATAATGTGACATTTAATTGGGTCGCCCTTTCGGGAAATATTGTTTCAGGAGATAATACTCCAAAGCCGATTGTAAATCAAAAAGGAGAATATCAGGTAATAGGGACAGATAATAACAATGGTTGTACTACAACTGAAAACGTGGTGGTAGAAGCTGATTTGGCCTTGCCGCTTGCAGATGCGGGTGAAGATAAAGAGCTGCCCTGTGTGAGTAATGCAATTTCACTTGGTCCGGTTACTCCAAACTCGAACTACCAGTACAACTGGAATACGACAACCGGAAAGATTGTGTCAGGCGCAAATTCTGCGCAAGCTTTTGTTTCTGCACTAGGGAAGTATGTCTTAATTGTTGAGGATAAATCCAATGGTTGTACAGCCGAAGATGAAGTCCTAGTGGTCTCACCACCCCAAGTTCTGGATTTGATTTTAGATGTTAAAGGGGCTTCTTGTACTGGAGTTGGTGGTACAATCGCCATTGATAGTATCTCAGGTGGGACTCCTCCATTTTTGTATTCTTTTGATGGAGGCAGTAGTTATAGTCCCGTTTTGATTAGAGCAAATCTTGAAAGCGGCGTACATAAGGTAATTGTTCAAGATGTATTAGGTTGTGAAATGGAGACAGAAGTGACTGTGCCGGAAGCTATTTATCCTGAAGTTTCGGCGACAGATAGAATCTATATCGAGTATGGAGATAATGTTCAGTTAAATGTGTCCACAAGTATTTTGCCGGACGATATTGACACAATTATTTGGACACCAATTGATTGGCTCTCTTGTGTAGATTGCTTAGACCCAATAGCTAAGCCGGAGCGCTCTACAATCTATGATGTGTTGGTCGTAGATCGAGAAGGGTGTGATGCTTCCGCAAAAATAGCCATTGATGTTAAAGAACCGGATGTTTATATTCCAAATGTCTTTTCTCCCAATAGCGATAACTTGGAAAATAGCAGCTTTTATGTTCATGCTAAGCCGGGAATGGTCAAAGAAATTAACACGTTCTTTATCGTAGACCGTTGGGGTAATATGATTTATTCTAAAGAGCATTTCTTGCCTAATGACCCTTATTCCGGCTGGGATGGTACCTTTAGAGGGGATGAATTGTCCCCTGGTGTTTATGTTTATCATGCCGTGATTGAATTTGTGACGGGTAAAAAACTCCCTTATTCTGGAGATATTACGGTGATTCGATAAGGGGCGAATATTCGATGTATAAGTACAGAATTTGGGCTGTTTAGCCTGAATTCTGTATTTATTTTTATAGGGATAACAATTTTATTACATTTTATTTGTTTGTTACGCCTTGTTTGTAATTAGTTGATTATTAGCTAATTATGTGATTGTTTGTTTGCTTCTGTATTTGTTTTTTTCCCTTTTTGTTGTAACGTTGTCCTTTTTAGCCAGAGATTTTAAGTATTTTGAAATTCTCGGCACGTTTTATGTAGCTCCTATTGTTGATATTCCAAGCATTTAGTTGTGGTTGGGCTATCAAAACCAATTTGATAACAACTTAATAGGGTAATAAAATAAGGTTGTTGTCTGTAAAGGCATTTCATGTAAGTGGGTGCTTTTTGGTATTAGGTTTTTCAAATACAGGAACATGAAACGTAGATTTTTACTTACATCATTATCTAGTCACAAAAGTGAGCTTGACAATAGGCTTGCTATTGCTAAAAAATCATTTGGGGCTCTTTTTCTCACTTTGGTGATTCTTTGGGTAACTAGCCCTGTGCAGGCTCAGTCCATAACAGATCCTACGGATATTGGGCATGCGAAGCTTTTTGTTAAGCACTATGCTTATCGAGGGGAAGTTGCTCTTTCAAAGGAACTTACGATTGTTCAATTGCAAAATTTGACGGAAGGTGAAACTTACCAAATAATTGCAGCACCTAGATATGCTGAAGATAATTGTGAGTTATCGGTGAGTACAGATGGTGCTGATTATCAAGAAAAAATTTTGTTTGTTGCAGAAAAAGATAATAATGAGTTTTGGTTGAAAAAAGGGTGTTCTATAGATTTAGCGGCATCTGTATCCGTTGGATGTTTGACTTGTAAGAGAGATAAGAAATGGATTAAATCCATAGCAGAGTCTAGCATAGTAACAGTACCGGGTGTACCAGTTGATTCTTTAGTTAAAAATCATTTTGTAAATGGGAACTGTTATGACGTAGAAAATATAACGAGTCTTGGTGTTGCATCACAAATTGGTACTTTCTCAAATGGTTCATCATCCGTGTCGCTGGATGAAGGTATTGTCTTAGCGACGGGACCCATTGATGTTGTTGAAGGCCCTAATAATAGTGAAGGGGCAGGGACTGACGTTGGTGGTGGTGTTGTAACTGATAATGAGCTTGGTTCTATTTCTACCGGGCCTTTGTTTAATGTTGCCGCCATTGAGTTTGATTTTACACCAACGACAGATACTGTTTCCTTTGATTATGTTTTTTCTTCTGAAGAATATTGTGAGTATGTTAACTCTCAATTTAATGATGTTTTTGGATTCTTTATTAGTGGTCCGGGAATTGTTGGCACAAAGAATATCGCCTTGATTCCGGGAACATCTAACAATGTTAGTATTAACAATGTAAACCACTTGTTAAATTCTTCATATTTTAATCCTAATAATAATAGCTGTAGTGGTTATACAAATCAGACAGACATCCAGATGGATGGATTTACAACTGTATTTCAGGCATTTACTTTAGTTCAGGCTTGTGAAACTTACCATATTAAAATGGCTATTGGAGATATATCAGATGGCCTTTGGGATTCTGCGGTATTTTTGAAAAAAGGCAGTTTCTATGCTGGGTCGGGCTCTACTGTTAGTTCTCAAGGTTATTTGGTTGGGTCTAATAAATCGTATGAAGGGTGTGGTGATGCTTTTTTCATCTTTGAGAGAGTTGATAAAACTGATTTATCTCAGCCAATCACAGTCCCTTTCTCTGTTTTGCCATCTAGTACGGCAACATCAGGTGTTGACTATGCCGCCTTACCTGCATCAATAACGATACCGGCCGGGCAAGTGTCCTATATTCTTCCTGTAACGGTATATAATGATGCCATAAATGAAGGGGCTGAAACAATTTCTATTGAAATCGATGATTTGTGTACTTGTTCAAAAGAAGGGACAACATTGATTATTATTGAGTCACCACCAATTTATTTAGACTTAGAGTCTGAAGATGAGTATTGTGGCCCTAGTGATATTGAATTATATCCGGAAGCATCTGGAGGGGCACCTCCTCTTTCGTATGCATGGAGTAATGGAACCTATGATGAAGAATTATATGATTTTATTAATACCACTACGACTTTTGAATTAACGGTTACAGACGGATGTGGTAAAACTGTAACTGCAGATGCAGAAGTAATTATCAATCCATTACCAACAGCAGTTGCTTCCGCAAATTCAGTGATTGGCTGTAATGATAATAGTGTTACGGTTTCCGGAAGTGGGTCTTCGACAGGAGCTAATTTTTCTTATTTATGGTCAACATCTGATGGGCATATCGTGTCAGGTGCAAATACAATAGATGCTGTTGTTGACCAAGCGGGTACTTATACCTTGAAGGTTACGAACACGAATACATATTGTCAATCATTCGCATCAGTTACTGTTGTTGTTGATAAAACGCCTCCGGTAGTAGATGCGGGTACTTACGACCCAGTCTGTATTGACGATGGAACAATTGCTTTAAGCGGGACACCCGCAGGCGGCACATTTAGTGGAGCTGGAGTGACAGGCAATAACTTTGACCCAGCCACAGCAGGTGCAGGGACACATACCATCACTTACACATATACAGATACTAAAGGCTGTACAAATAGTGCCACAACGGACATCGTTGTGAATCCATTACCTGTAGTAGATGCTGGTAATTATGGCCCAGTTTGTATCGACGGTGGAGTAATCACTTTAAGTGGAACACCAACAGGTGGTACATTTAGTGGCACAGGAGTAACAGGCAATAATTTTGACCCAGCCACAGCAGGAGCAGGCACACATACGATTACCTACACCTACACGGACGGTAATAGTTGTACAAATAGTACAACGACGGACATTGTAGTAAATCCA
>JALVCY010000168.1 GCA_027009605.1 Saprospiraceae bacterium | reverse complement strand
TTGGGTGTAATCTATTATTTTTTGCGCAAGCGAATCAATGCTTTTGGTGTGCGTCAATGTCCGGTTGGTAATATAAATGGTGGGCACCGGTTGGATAGCTTGCGGAAAAACAGGATGGTTTGTTTGTGCGCCTTTCGGGATGGCTTGGTGGCGATTGAAATCCCAGTCCACATCAAAGATTCGGACATATAATGACTGCGCATGGAGACTATCTAAGGCTGTGATTTCCGGTTGACCAAGATTAAATTGGGTTTTCCAATAGTAAAATCCCACTTTCGGAGTCGTCTGCTTTTTTGCGCAAGCGGAAAGCCATAGCGCGAAGACGAGGAGTCCTAGCCAGATTTTTTTTATTCTGAGAGTTGTATGGGTTGAAAAGGGTTTGGGTTGGAGTCGCATGACCAGATTTTACTTGCTACTCGAGCCAAAAGTGAAAAAAACTAGTCTGCCTTCATTTTTTCGGCATTTTCTGCTATTTGCAAAGCATCAATAATGCCCCCGATGTCTCCTTCAATGACTTTGTCTAAGTTGTAGAGTGTCAATCCGATTCGGTGATCGGTTAAGCGATTTTGCGGGAAATTATAGGTTCTAATTTTTTCAGAGCGGTCACCGGAACCGACCATAGATTTTCTTTTGGATGCTTGTTCGGCATCGGCACGATTGCGTTGGGCTTCTTGGATGCGTTGATATAATTTGGCCATACAGATTTCTCTGTTTTTGTGTTGGCTACGGCTGTCGGTACTTTCGGCCACGACGCCGGTAGGGATGTGTGTCAAACGGACACCGGATTCAGTCCTGTTGACATGTTGTCCACCTGCTCCGCTTGCGCGAAAAACATCCATTCTTAATTCATCTTTGCGTATATTAATTTCTTTTTCTTCGACAATCGGGATGACAGCCACGGTTGCTGCGGAAGTGTGTACGCGGCCTTTAGTTTCGGTGGTGGGCACTCGTTGAACCCGGTGTGTCCCGGCTTCAAATTTTAATCGACCATAGACATTATTGCCATGGACTTCAAGGACGATTTCTTTGTATCCGCCCGAAGTGCCTTCATTTAGGCTGATGATATCGACCTTCCATTTTTGGTCATCAAAGTATTTGGAATACATCCGGTAAAGATCACCTGCAAAGATACTGGCTTCGTCACCACCGGTTCCGGATCGAATCTCAAAGATAATGTCTTTTTCATCTTCCGGATCCTTCGGGATGAGCAACAATTTGATATCTTCTTCTATTTCGTCTTTACGTTTTTTTAGGGATTGTAGTTCTAATTTGGCCATTTCCTTCATCTCCGGATCTTCGTCTTGGAGCATTTCGTTGGCTGCTTCTATCCCTTTTTGGATATTTTTGTATTCATTGAAGGCATCGACGACAAGTTTTAAGTCTTTATATTCTTTGCTGTATTTGACATAGGCTTCTTGGTCGCCGGCGATGGCCGGATCGGATAGGCGTTCTTCTACGTGATGAAAGCGGTTTTCAATGTCCTCTAGCTTGTTTATCATAAGTCTTGTCAATTTCGGAGTGCAAAGTTAGCGAATTTTGTGGAACATCCGAATGTCCTATACAAAACGAAGAGGAGAGTGGTTGGGTTCCGTTCGGGGTTTGGATGAAGTTGCAAGGATAGGGTGTTGTTACCAGCTACCACCGGCGCCGCCCCCGCCAAAGCTTCCCCCGCCAAATCCACCAAATCCGCCCCCGCCGATAGAGCCGCCACCACCCCCACCGATAGAGCCTCCGCCACCGCCAATCCACCAGCCGCCCCGGTTGCCTCGCCAAGTGTCGTCGTAGCGTCCGTCATGGTAATACCCTCCACCGGTGCCGCCATTCGCCTTAGATGCCAAATAGGCAAAGAGAAAGAAAAGAAGTAGAATAAGAAGAAAGATTAACAAAGGAGAGATTTCACTTTTTGGCTCTGCGTCAAACTCTCCGGCGGCCAATTGTTCTATTTTAGTTGTAGCTTTATCGAGTCCTTCATAATAATGATTTCTTTTGATGGCCGGGATAAGAATTTGCTCAATAATGCGCTTGGCCATTGCATCCGTTACGGTGGGTTCGGCGCCATATCCGGTAAGGATGCGCAACTTACGGTCTTGGGTTGCAATATAAATTAAGATACCATTGTTTTTTCCCTTCTGTCCGATGCCCCAGTTTTCCGCAAGGCGGATGGCATAAGAAAAGATATCATCGCCTTCGGTGCTTTTTTCGATGACGACGGCAATTTGAGTGGAAGTGGTATCGTCGTAAGCAACCAATTTGCGCTCCAGTTGGTTGACTTCATCCATGGTCATCACATGTGCAAAGTCATTGACCAAGCGATGGGTGGGCTTGGGTGTTTCTTTCGCTTGCGCCAAAAAAGGAAGCCAAAGCAAGCTAAAAAGCAGGATGAAACTCACCCCGAAGGACAGGTATTTGTCTCTAATCGTAGGAAATTTCATCCGGCAATTCATTTTTGTCGTTAGATTGATAAGGAAAAAAGGTCTTCAATTTTTCTCCGGTCAGTGTAATGGCTTGCACCAAACCTTCTACATATTGACCGGCTTGAAAGGCTTTAGACAAGATGTCTTTCACGTCATTCCAAAAATCATCGGTTACTTTTTGGTGAATACCCTCATCTCCATACACCGCAAACTGTTTTTTTTCGGGTACCAAAAAGAAGATGACCCCATTGCGGTCTTTTGTCTGGTGCATTTTAAGCCTAGCGAAAGTCTTTTGGGCTTCAGCTAATACTTCTCCATCCAAAAAATGCTGAACATGTACCCGAATCTCTCCGGATGTTTGTCGTTCGGCATGCCGAATAGCCAAAATGATTTCCTGCTCTTGCTCGTAGGTAAAGAACCGATGTTTTTTGAAGCCTAGCATCTAGTTAAAAATTAACTTTAGGTGCTTCATCACTGCCGGATTTGGCTTCAAATGTTGCTTTTCTAGCAAATCCAAACATGCCGGCAAACAAGTTATTAGGAAATCTTCGGACAGATTTGTTGTAATCCGTTACGACCTCGTTGAACTTGTTGCGCTCTACGTTGATGCGATTTTCTGTGCCTTCTAGTTGAGATTGGAGCTCCAAAAAGTTTTGGTTTGCTTTTAAGTCGGGATAGCGTTCAACAGAGACTAATAGCCTGCTTAAAGCACCGGATAAGCCTTGTTGGGCTTCTTGAAACTTTTTAAATGCTTCCGGGGTGAGATTAGAAGGGTCTATTTTGGTGGACGTGGCATTTGCACGTGCTTGAATGACTGCTTCAAGTGTGGATTTTTCGTGGTCTGCATAGCCTTTTACGGTGTTGACCAAGTTAGGAATCAAATCTGCTCGCCGTTGGTAAGCACTTTCAACGTTAGACCAAGCTTTACTAACATTTTCGTCTTTGTTGACTAGGCCATTGTAAGAGGAGCATCCTTTTATGCCAAGAAAGGCCAAGATGACCAAAAAAATAATAAGTGTGGTGTTTTTCATTTTTGATTGTTTTTAACAAATTGGACTGAAAAGTCACGTAAATATACAGAAATTTTTTACTAAGGTTCACTTTTTTCGACGAAAGGATGGTAAATGGGGGATTATCGGGGGATTTGGTCTTTGGTCTTTGGGGCGCACCGGTGGCGCTTTTGGTCTTTGGCTTCGTGAGTGGTTTGTTTTTGGTTTTATTGATGGATGCTTGACTTTTGTAGTTGAAGAAGTTGATTCGCTTCGCTAGTTGAGAGAGTTGAGACGGTCGCCTTCGGCTCGCTTGGTTGAGACTGTCCCGATTACTATCGTGGATACGGACTTTGGGTTGAGTGCTTCGCAGGTTGAGACAATTTGGGTATTTGTTTTGAGATTTTACTTGATTATTTGATATTTGGAATTTTGTTTGGTTTTTTAGTTGAAGAAGTTGATTCGCTCGCAGGCTTCGCTAGTTGATTCGCTTCGCTAGTTGAGAGAGTTGAGACGTTCGCCTTCGGCTTACTAGGTTGAGAACTCGTCCTTTGGACTTCGTGGTTGAGAGCTTCGCAGGTTGAGATGATGTGGGTTTTTGCTGGGGGTTTAACTTCATTATTCGATATTCGGCATTTTCATTCGATATTCTGTTAGTGTGTAGATTTCCAAAATTCCGTATGGTTTGGCTTCATCGGTTATTTCTGTGGCGGAGTACTTCGAGCCTTTGGTAAATTTTGAAAATCTAGGCTTTTGTTTGGGATTCTGTAATTGATATAGTTGTAAGATTTTTTAGCAGTCTAGCCGTTAAACCGCTATACCGTTTTAGTTGCCTTCGGCGTTCAAGGGGCCCACTCTCTTGGCTGCCTAGCCGTTAAACCGTTGAATCCACTCCGAAAAGTCCACTCTGCCAAAAATTTTGTGGGTTCAAGAACAAACCACCACACCCGACTTTTCGGAGTAAAATCACCGTTACACCGTTATACCGCTACACCATTACACCGTTAATTGCCTTCGGCTCCCTAGGTTGAGACTCGTCCCG
>JALVCY010000167.1 GCA_027009605.1 Saprospiraceae bacterium | reverse complement strand
ACTTTTGGGTTGATTGAAAACCAAATTTTTGATAAAAACCATCCAGATGTGCTTGAGCACTGATTTTAATGGGGCAAGCACCACCAAATAAATTTTGGCAGTGCTTGATGCTTTCCTTCATGATTAAATTTCCCAATTTCAAATTTCGATAGTCAGGGTGAGTGGCTATTCGTCCAATGGAGCAATAGTCGGAATAGGAAGTCCCTTTCGGTAAAATCCTGGCATAACCGACTATATTGCCGTTTTTATCCTGCCCCAATAAGTGGAAGGCGTGTAGGTCTTTGCCATCGCTATCCTGATAAGGACAGTTTTGTTCGACGACAAATACTTTTTGCCGCAAGGCCATCAAGTCATACAACTCACTTAAAGTCAATTCATTAAACTGCTTGCAGACAAAGAAAAACGGGGTCATCATGTGAAAGAAAAGTTAGCGATAGCAAACCTAAAAACTATAACATCCCAACGGGCTGCGCTTGTTTCTACGATGTCCGCCACCGGATAAAAATTTAGGTAAATTAACGGCATTAATCCGAAGACCAAAATAAAAATCTGTGCCGGTAAAGTCTCTTTTTCTAATAAATGAACCTAAATTATCCGTACCAAAGGAAAGAAATCCTAGGCGACCGGCCAAGCCCATTCTTACACTTTTCCAATCTCTCAGCACTAATGGCGTAGAAAAGGAAAAATATCGGGTTTCAAATCTCGGAGCCACCGCCAAGACGGCTGTCCGGGTTAGATTGTAACGAGAGAGCCCAATGGGTTGAACGACCAAGCCGCCTACAAACACACTTTGTACCACTTGGTAGTCTCCTTGGATACTAATCGCCGTCGGCAATCCCATCTTAAAGTCCCTTGCTTTGAGTGATGCCTTCGGATCTCCAAGCGCCAATTCGCTTATTTTTGCTTCTAATTCATCCACTGTTTTGGCACTCTTCAAGCTGTCAAAGTTGACTGTCAAACTATTAGGGATAGGAAAGGAAGTGTGAAACTCAGCATTTTGGGTTAGCTTCGCCATACCAAAATCCAATACAGAGACCCCGGCTCTCCACCGATAGCCGTCCACATCATTGTCTGTAATCTCAATCGTAGCTCCCAAATCAGCACTCACACTGTGCCCATAGACTTTAGGCCCCGGCTGTCCAATGGTCATATCTTTGTTATTCATATCGACCGAAACTTCCTTGATATTGCCGGTAGTAATCGCAAACTCAATAGCCGGATAATCAATAGCCACCGAATCGGGACTAATTTTGGTATAGGTCATTTCATTTTGAAGTCCAAAGAAACCGCTCTCCAAGAAGGAGTTGTATTTCAGGTTTGCACCAAAAGCAAAACTGCCATTACTTTTTTCCAGCTCAAACCCATAGTGAATACCGGTCTCATTCCAGATAGCACCGGCGCCCTTAAAAGGTGTCACCGTAAAACCATCCAAATATTTTTTGCGATCGTACTCGTAATAGCCTAATGAAGCGGGAATTTTCGTGGCCGCAAAAGCTGCTCTGATATTGCTGAAGATGCCGATACTATGTTGCTCAGCGATTTTTATCATGACAGAAGGCCCGGTTATGGTTGTATTGAATTTAGCAAACTTCTTGTTTGGCGTATCATAGACATCACCGACCAAAGTTTGACTAGGCGCAGAACGCCCTTCCAAGTCCCAGCCTGCCACAAAATCAGTTTTGCTTTTCATATCAAGCAAAGAAGTGTGGTGTACAAAGCCATAGTTGTTTTCTCCAAAAAGCCCCATACCAACCAAATGCACGTCAAAAGTAAGCGGACTCGTAGCGACCAAAGCCGGATTTAACCAAGCTTGATCCATCCCTGTATAATTGTCCATTCGGATACCAAGTTGTTCTTGTGCTGTCAGGTGCATACTGATTAAGCCAAATAAAGCAACGAGGACAAAGTTAATTTTTCCCATGAAAAACATTTTTCTGGAGGTCTGTAACCATACAAACGCCCAATCTCATTATATAATACGTTTTGAAACAAATTTTTCCCAATGATGCAGGTTGATTTACATCAATAGGATTTGGAGGGAAATATAGGGGGGACGGATTATCGGATGCTAAAACTGTGCCATTCCAAATCGAGATTGAATTGTTATCCTATTGAAATAGGCGCATTTATCGGATGAAAACACAATGCGGTTTACCCCAAATCATTCAATTGCAACACCTTATCCGGCTCTAAGTCCATATCCGAAACCAACAAGTCTCTTCCGAAATAACCGGGTTCTTTTTTTTGCGAAAGCAGATACAAGTCGGTAATAAATTCTGCTTCTTGCTCCGGATTAAAAAAGTATTTCTCTTGATTGGTCGGAGTCTGCCACGCCAAAAGCCCTTGAATACCACCATAATTATAACCCTTTCCCCATTGTTGACCATAAATAGCTCGCGTCATATAGCGCAAACCGTATTTTCGATACTGAATGACGTGGACTAATTCATGGATTAAGACTTCTTTGGCGATAGGCGCTCCGGTATTGATGGTAAAACAAGAGACGTAAGCCGTACTCCATTTGCCGGTACCAATTTTTGCTTGCTCATCAATTCTCACCTTTCGGAAAATAGGATGGTCACCATAAAATCGAATGGCTTCTTGAAGCTGACTAGAGGAAAGCGGCCCGGCACTTCTTTTAAAAAGGGTGATGGCGATATCATATATTTCGCCAATCCCAAAAAGCTCCGCCACAAGTATCAAAAGCTCCAGACTCCAAATAATCACCAGATGTAGGGGGCGTGTAATCTGATTGGATACTTTTTTGACATAGCGAAAAAACCAAAAATGGAAGAAAATCCTTTCCACTCTTTTGGGAAAGAAACGAAAAATATCGAAAAATCGCCGGCCAATAAACTGCAAATTTGTCATCTAACGGTGTAAACTTTGCTCGGTTGTAAGCTATCATCTTAGGATTTTTTACAAAAATAGCTTATCTTTGAAGTTGAAGGAGTGCTTATTCTATGAATAAGCCAATTTAACGACAACAAACAAACGTGCTCATGGTTCTCTCCGGCAAACCCATCACTTATGTGATGCTGTTAGGCTTTTGGATGCTGGCCGGTATTTCGCTTTTTGCGCAAGCTCCATCCAACAGGTTGGTCTCCCCTACTACAGCAAAGCAATATAAATATCTCTATAATTACAAAAAGAATTCGTCCAATTGCATCATTATTGGACAAAACCTAGGCCACCGCAATCAAATTATAGATTTTTACGAAAGTTATGTCCAACGACTAAGGAATGAATCCGGAAAAGCACCCGGAATTATCGGTGGAGACTTGGGCTTGGAAGATGATTTGAATCCCGACGCAGTCGGGCAAATACTCCAGTCTTACACTCAATCAGGAGGCATGGTCACGCTCTCTTGGCAATGCATCAATCCTTGGTCTGGGACTTTTTATGCGGATCGAAACAAATACCGCAGCCTAAAACGATTGATGCAAGAAGGAGATACGCTTCACGACATCTGGGTGGCAGAATTAGACGAGGTGGCCACAATACTCCAAAATTTTCAGGAAAGGGATGTGCCTATTTTATGGAGACCATTTTCGGATATGAACGGCGATTGGTATTGGTGGGGCGCCAACGTACAGCGAGATCCACAAGAATTTAAAGACTTGTGGAAATTCACCTACAATTACCTAACTCACGAGAAAGGATTGAACAACCTTCTCTGGGTCTTTTCGGTCAATCAATCCACTATTTTGACTGATGACCCCGGCTTATGGCTCAAAGGGGAAGCCTATTATCCCGGCGGCGATTATGTGGACATCGTAGGCATGACTCTGTTTGATGACAACCTAGAGCTAAAGGATTACCACGATTTTTTGAATCTGAAACAATTCAACAAACCTTTGGCGCTGACCTTATGCGGCCCTACACAAGAAACCGCAGACGGAAATTATGACTATCTTCATTTCTTGAAAAAAATAAATGAACATTTTCCTGAAATCGTCTATGCCAATGTCATGCACAGTTATGATGACCGTAAATTGGCCTTGACAGATAACAAAAACTATGTTGAATTATTGAACCAATCATGTGTCGTCGATCAAGGGGATATCAACCTGGAAATAGAATGGAAAGATGACAAAGAATCCCTGCTAGATAACATCAGCATATTTCCACAGCCGATAGACGATAATTTTTTCATTTCTGCTCCTAACATCATTGACGGGCCGATTACCATCACCTTACGGAATATGGTGGGTCTGGTGACCTATGAAAAAGTAGTCGATCAGATTTATTTCTTGCAAGTGGACTTACCCCAAACAATATGTAAAGGTACTTACGCACTTGAAATTACGACTGCTGAGAGCCGGTTTGTTCAAAAAATCATCGTGCAATAACTAACGACGGTTTTATGGTATTGGGACGCTTGGCCGTGCGCCCCAACAGGGCAAAAACAACCACTACACCGTTGAGTTTACTGCAATAAGTCGGG
>JALVCY010000166.1 GCA_027009605.1 Saprospiraceae bacterium | reverse complement strand
TTGAACAGGCTCAAGAATTTTTCCATTCCTTCTACTGCAAAATCAGGAAACATGTGTCCTTGCGTGAAATAATAATAACTATCAAAAGACCATTTCATCATTCGAGCCATGGGGCTATGAAAAGCTAAATCATTATCACCTTCGTACAAGTTATCAGAATAAATCAAAATCGCTTCCTGCCCACCCATGTTCATGATGCAAAAGACACTAGGTTCATATTTAATGATTTGGCCTTCTCCGGTCATTTCTTTGATGATAGCGGATACGGCAATATCTGCTTGATGAACAGCGATATGCCCTAGCTTTGGTTGCGCTAATGCATTAATATCTCCGATGGCATAGATTCCTTCGAATGTCGTATGCTTCATCGCAGTATCTGTCGGGATGAATCCGGCATCATCTCCCAAACCACATTCCTTAAAGATAGGTAAGGCCTTATACGGTGGGATAACTATAGCCAGATCACAAGGGATTTTGTCATGGTCTTCAAAGAAAACCGTATCCGCTGTGATTTGGGTAACCACTTTATCCGTGGATAAGCTGATGTTGTGTTTTTTCATAATCCCACCAACTTTGTTGCGAACATGGTCACCTACATCTTCAAAGAAGATTTTGCCGGGAGAAAAGACGTGTATCGTTGATTGGTCTCTCATTTTTTTCTCTTTCAAGAAAGAATCAATCATAAACATGGCTTCCCCTACAGGCCCTTCGCAAGGGGCTGCTAGGTTGGGGGCTTTGACTTGCGTACCAAAAGTGCTTTTCGCCGTGCCAATCACGATGTTACCCCCTTTAAAATTTTGGAGTGCTTTCCACAGCTCGGCAGCATGAGCATCATCGCAAACCGAATAACCGTATTGGGATAGTCCATCTATCGCTTGATAATCCTTGACAGCACCTGATGCGATAATTAGATAGTCGAAACTCAATTCTTCCTGTGTGTGAAGCGTAACGGTTTTTTGGTCGGGGTTAATTTGGGTCACTTCTGCGTGTATGAACCGTCCTTTTTTGTGTTCAACGGCCGGTTGGAGATCAATCAATACACTGGCGACGGGTTTTCCTGAAAAGGCCACTTCCGGCAAAGATGGCTTTTCCAAGAGCTGACTTCTTTTGTCGATGACCGTAATATCTAAATTGCCGGCAAATTCATTCAGTCGATAATAGGCGCGAAGTCCGGCAAAGCCGCCCCCTAAGATGATTATTTTTGTTTTCATTTTTCTGTAAATTGTTAAAGTGAAAAAGAAGTTTTTATGCCTTCAAGTACCATATTGGTTCCAATAATGGCAATAATCAACCCCATGATTTTTCCAATAATAGAAATGATATTGTTGCCGATTTTAGCGATAATTAAGTCACTTAATCGGAAGGCAACGTAGTTTAAAAAAGTCATTAAGCCAAAAATAGCTAAAACAAGGAGTAAGTGCGTCGAATTAGAATGGGTAACGAAGTTCATGCCTGTGACAATGGTGCCCGGCCCAGTTAACATCGGAATCGCTAATGGGGTAATGGCTACATTATCATCAAATGTAGCGGTCGCCAGATTTTTGACACTTCTTTTTTTGGATTGTAGCATCTCAAATCCGGAATAAAACAGCATAAAGCCACCGGTAATCTTAAAGGCCGGAATGGTAATCCCAAACATCTTAAAGATATATCCGCCCAACAAGAAAAAAACAAGTCCAATCAAAAAGGCTACCGTCGTAGATTTTTGAGCAATTATCTTCTCTTCCTTCTTGTCAGCGCCGGATGTCAAAGAGATGAAAACCGGAACCGCTGCAATAGGATTCATGATAGCAAAAAAAGCAGCAAATACCGTTAGCGAAAACGTCCAGTATTCTGTCATGTTAGGTAGGTTTTTTCGACTTTTTAATGTGTGGACAACCGATTTTAAAGAAACCGAAGAGCCATCTAATAGAACCAACCACTCAAAGAGTGATTAGTTCTCTAACTCAATCTAAGTAGGAACTATGGAATCTCGATGTATGGGTAGTCAGAATCATCTTGAACCGAAATTTTCCCTAGGTCAATGATAATCACATCCACTTTTTCAAAAGCTTTTTCTTCTTTGTTGTCGATACTTTTTTCGGCCTGTACGATGTCTTGGCGAAGCTTATCGACTTTGGCTTTGTACTGATCTCCGGCGTATTGTTTGGCTATTTGATACTCTTGATCAGCTTTCGCCAAATATTTTCTAGCCGCTACAAAGTCTTTCTTCTTGGTTGCGGCTGTACGAGCTTTAAGCAGGTATCTTTTGGCTTTCAGCTCCGCACGATGTCTATCCAAATCATTGGAGATGCTTTTTACTTCTTTTCCCATTTTTCCTTCTTCCTTGGCGACCCAACCCCCTAAACCATTAATCAACAAATCTAGTGACCTAGATTCTCCTTTTTTGACATCCGCGCCCGCCTTGTCTATTTGAGATTTGAGTTGCGCTAATGCCTTTTTACCATCCGCATCTGTTGTCTTTTCCAAGGACTCTAAATGCTTTTTAGCTTTTTCTAAGGCAGCTTGGGTCTTAAACCGGTCATTTTCCACAACAAAATGCACTTTGGCTTGCTCAAGCTCCAAGAGTGCTTTATCATGTGTTATTCTCCGATTAAAGTGCTCCTTAGCTTGCTCTTCCGTGGAGGAGACTTTGTTTTTTAATTGGGTTGCATCTTTTTTGACATGCTCTTCCACTTTTTGTGCAGCCTGTTTGCTTTGGGTCTCTGCATTCTGACACCGAGTAAGTATCACGAGCACAAATCCCAATAGTACCCATGTGGATACTATTTTGATAATTCTTAAGTTTTTCATACTTCAGTTTTATGGTTTTACAAATAGAATCACCAAAAGGTATTTTTGATGATGACTAATATGAATTGGAGTTTATCCAATTAGTTTTGCAAAGTAAACCCATGGCTTGCGCCTAAAAAACACCTAAAGGTGCAAAGCACAAAAAATCAAACAATGCCTTACCGATGCCTGAATCTGCTCAGTAAGCCTTGCATGTCTTTTATTGAAATATGCTTGTGGCTGACATGAAGTATATGGTCTTCTTTTAGCTTTTGAATATGCCGGTTAATCACATTTTTTGATGTTCCGATAATCTTGGCAATTTCGCTATGAGAAAGATTATTGATTAGTTTTAACTCGGAGTCGTGTGCATTCGCTCCGGCGTGTTTTACAAATAATTTTAAGGTACGAGCCCAAGTGTCAAAGAGTGCTAAATCATTCGCTTTTTCTTCCAACGTTCGCATTTTTTTCGCAATGTATGGGAGTAGTAGCCGGTTAAAATTGGGATGCTTTTTAATCCATTCTCTTGCGTCAGCCATCGGAGTCGATAGCAAAGTAATTGGATCCAATGCTTCTATTTCAATTTCATGACGCTGTCCATCCAACAAACAAATAATGTCAAAAAAATCTCCGGGTGAATTAATGAAAAGTGTATATTCTTTGCCGGTCTTAGCATCTATTTGATACATTTTGACCCTTCCGGAAAGTACAATATAGAATCGATGAAGGGTCTTATCCCCTTGAAAGGACTGGGCTCCCTTCTTCCAAGTATCAACCCTTGCTTGAGCCAACATCTCCTTCAATTCCATATCTGAAAAATGGGTGAATCCGTCCAGTTGGCCGAGTTGCTCTTGTAGTTCTTTTTTGTCTTTGGGTTTTCCATCCATAGTATGCCTAGCATTTGGCTGGTAAGGTACAAAAAAAGTAACTATTTAGCCGGCGACTCCGGGAGCTCTATTCTTCCTATTGGATTTTTTTCGTACTTTCGCCTGACACAACAGGTTTTAGCCTAAAATAAATCAAAGAATGAACTATCTACACAATTACGTCCTTGGCCAATGGCAAAAACCGGAAGGCCATACCATTGAACAATATAACGCCATCACCGGAGATTTAATCGCCCTTGCCGGTAGCGAAGGCTTGGATTATAAGGCCATGTACAAATATGGACGAGAAGTAGGCGGCCCGGCCTTGCGCAAAATGACTTTTCCCGAAAGGGGACTCATGCTCAAATCGCTAGCGCTGTATCTCCATAAAATCAAGGACAAATACTATAAAATCAGCTATTGGACGGGAGCGACGAAAATGGATAGCTGGATTGATATTGAAGGGGGCATCGGCAATTTATTTGTCTATGCCAGCTTGCGCAAACAATTCCAAAACACCCCGTTTTATGTGGAAGGGGATGCCGTCAATTTGTCGAAAGACGGGAGCTTTATCGGACATCACATCATGGTGCCTAAGCATGGCGTGGCGGTGCATATCAATGCGTTTAACTTTCCGATTTGGGGGATGCTGGAGAAGGTAGCTGTCAATTTGTTGGCCGGTGTGCCTGCGATTGTGAAGCCTTCGGAAGTGACTTCTTATTTGGCGGAAGCGATGGTGAGAGATATAATTGCTTCGGGTATTTTGCCGGAAGGCAGTTTGCAGTTTGTCGGGGGCAAAGGAATTGGGATTTTA
>JALVCY010000165.1 GCA_027009605.1 Saprospiraceae bacterium | reverse complement strand
AAATTTATTTGGAACACATTTTTTTCAGCCAAATAAATTTGGCTGCTACCAACTCCCCAAATATTTAAAGGTTAGGAGACCGGCTTTAGCCGCATTTTTTCTATTTTTGTTTAGTCCTTCAATGGGGCTAAAGCCCCTTTTGGGGGTTGCTTCCAGTCCGTTGGTTAAAACCAACGGTAAAGTTAAAACCAACGGTAAAGAAAATCTACCTAACTGCAGTTTACATTTTTTCTTATACAACTTATGTTTATACAGTAGCTTTCGGCAAAGATAATTTTGGGGATTTCATAAAAAAAGTCTTTAAATATTTTGGGGATTGGGGCAAAAACTATAGCGGGAGCTATTCCCCTACTTCTCCACTCTTAATTCTTCAATCTTAGTTCCTGTTGGGAAATGCAGGATTTAAGATTTACGAGTTACGAGTTAAGATTTTAGAAGTGATTAGATTTGGGTTTTTGATTAGATTGTTCCTTTGAAAGCCGAAGCAAAGTTGGATTTTTAGTTGGTAGTTCCAAATTTATTTGGAACACATTTTTTTCAGCCAAATAAATTTGGCTGCTACCAACTCCCACCCCATTAAAAAGTTTACCAATAAATAATTTGCGGATTCGACTTGAAAAATATAAGAATGTGTTGTATATTGTGGTCTATATCTAATAAGGCATTGTATTCCGGCGATATTCGTCTTTTTTTCTCATTTAATTCTACCAAGATGAAAAATTTATCTTTACCATCTCTATTTTTTCTTTTTTTCTTTTGCCTTAGCTTTTCAGGACTTAGCCAAACAGGTGCCGTTTATATTTGGGGAGGCCCCAATAGCACAGGTGCAGAGTACAATAATTCTACCTTTAACGGTGGCCTGAATGATTGGACGACAGAAGGTGTCTTAAGCAATGGTGGCGTCGTGGATAGTGCCATTTGGCATTGGACGGCGGATGGCTCTTTAAAAGGGGCTTATTGGAGTGACCTAAATACCATTGAATCCCCCACGGTCAACAATGGTGCGGTTGGATTTGATTCCGACTTTTTGGACAATGCCGGTAATAAGCTGGTTTACGGCACAGGAGTCGCTCCTGCTCCACAAACCGGTACGCTGACATCTCCATCAATAGATTGTACCGGCGAGTCTCATGTTTCGGTATTATTTTACGAAAGTTATCTAGCACATAGTGCAGTGACCACCCTAGAAGTGAGTCATGATGGAGGCGCCAATTGGACAACTTACAGTATTCCGTATAATGATAATGGAAAAACAGAATCGAATGCTTGGACTTACGTAAATATCTCCAATACTGCGGCTAATCAATCCGACGTACGGATTCGATTTGTTTGGAATGGCGAATACTATTTTTGGTTATTGGATGATATTTCTTTGATACAATCTCCGGAGAATGATTTGGCGATTGCCGATTATGATTATCCTTTTGATAGTTATTCTCAACCATCAATTACGGGTCAAGGATGTGATACTTTGAATTTTGGCTTTGCCATTAATAATGTGGCGCAGATTGAGCGTTATAATGTAGTGGCCAAGGTAGAAATAATGGATTCCGGTGGCACTTTACTTTATTCGGATTCCATGACGATTGATACGCTTCCCGCCGATGCTACTCGTTTTGAAGCGGCCTTTGGTGACGGGTGGTTACCGATACTTGATGAAGGGGCATATTCCTTTACTTATTCGGTGAGTGACGGTCAGACGGATTTTAATCAAGCAGATAATGTGGTAACCCGCCCTTTTGTCATCTCTCACAATACCTTCGCCAAGGGCTCCGGTGATGCTATTTGGTATCCGAAACCCGCTTCAATCTTTCAATATGGTTGTGGTACTTTTTATAATACCTGTGACTTTGACAATATGACCAATGGATTAGAAGTGGTGGTCGATTCTTTTGGGTTTATGGTTTCCGGGATTGATATGGACTCTTTGCCCCATGCATCGGTGGATGCTTATATTTGTGAAGTGGTTGATTCCGTTGTAGGAGATTGGATTGAATTAGGACACCACAGTTTCGAGTTTACGGATAATACCCAAAATGAAACCATGCTTTGGATTACAACATTCGAAGACTCTACCGGTGTGCCGACCCATGTCCGTCTAAAACCCAATAGCCGGTATTGTGCCGCCATGAATTCCTTAGCACAGAATCAAGCTCAATCTATTGGCTTCGGATGGACGAAAGACGAGCATAACGCTCCGGAACAGGCACTTGTCTTGTTAGACGGACAGGTGTATGAAGGTATTCAAGATAGCAAGTCCGTCCCGCATTTTGTTTTGAAGTTGAAGTTTTTAGTCAATACGCAACTGCCCAAACTCGATGAAAATGCAGTGCGACTCCTACAGAACCCTGTGGATGATGTACTTTTGGTGGATTTGAGTTTTGCTCAACAGACAGATGTCCATTATGCCATCGGCAGCCTAACCGGTAGCTTACTCCAAGTGGGTCAATGGACAAACGTACAAAAGGAAACCTATTCAGTCAATACTTCCCGGCTTCCCACCGGGCAGTACCTACTAAGAATTCAAACCGTGAACGGCGTCGCAACGAAGCTATTTGTGGTGACCCGATAGCGTATTGAGATTTACTAAAAAAGACGGTAAACGCTAAAGCAGACGGTAAAAGCTTAACAACTTCATCATAAACAAAGCGGAAGTGGGGACAGCCTCTTACTGCGCCCGAACCGAGACTTATAAATTTATTTTTATACGACTTGTGTTAGCATGGTAGCCCCCCTTACGGGAAATGTTATACAATCTCAATTTTAAGTTCACTCCAAAAAGTCAAAAAGAAGCCATAATTTGGACATATACAAAAAAAGCCTTATTTTGGCGTGTGATAAGCGTTTGCGAATGGATATGTTGTTGATAACGAAGTGGTTAGGAGCGTTTTATGGGGAGTTGCGTTTAGCGTCTTAGTAGGCGACAATCAAACAATAAGATAATAACTGCAGCTTGATTATTCAATGCAAATGGAGAATAATACAGTAACTTCATCAAAACAATTAAAATGAAAGTTGGAGAACTCCGGGAAAAGTTATCAAAACTCAAAAAAGAACAAGTGATAAAATTGGCTGTCGAATTTTACAAGCTGGTTCCAAAATCGAAAAAAGAAGATTATGACCTTGATGGATTAATTAACAACCCACAAGATAAGAAAAAAGCCGGTCAGAAAAGCACAATTAATTTGCAACAACTGGATCAAGACATTAACAAATTTCTTGATGATGCCGAGAACCAATACTATTTAATTCCCAATAGGGTAATACCTAAAAAGGAAAGACCGAAATGGCGATTTAAAGTAAAAAGGTGGTATAAGGAATTAATAAAAATAGATACGAAAAGAACAGACTCCGATATCCGCTTGCAATCTAATCTGCTTTCCGATTTGTATGAAATAATGTGTGAATCCTGTGGTTTTCCACTTTTTCCCGGACACGATTCATTTCAGTCGATAGGAGTTGACCAAACAGAATTCTTTAAATCCGTGATAACATTGATTCAAGAAGCAGAAGGAAAAAGAGCATCTGTTGTAAAAGGAATAAACCTGATACTCAATAATTATCTGAATCACCTCACACTTTATACTGAGCTAATGGATGTATTCATCCAAAGTTTAGATGTTCCTGATTTGAAGTATGAAGGCATTGAAATAACCAATAGACTGCTAAAAGAATTAGACTTGAAGTCCCTTCTAAAAGACAAAAGTGACGGAAAATACTCGCAGAACATATTTGGGGAACAAAAAAGAAATAATAACTTGGTTAAATTTGGTTTCAAGTTGTATGCAAGCCTGTCTGAATTGGATGAGGGTATTAAATTTTTCAAAGAGCATTACTACGATGAGAACGAAGGAGTAAAATTGTATATTTTAGTAGATTTATTGTTCGAAAATGAAGCAAAAGACAGGCTACTTAAGGAAATTGAAGAGGCATCAAAAAAAGGAATAAAGCTAAGACAAAGTTTATTAGATTTGATGAAAGAGATTAAAGATACCGGTGAACTACCACTGTATATGCCCTAAGAAAGAAGACAGCCACCAACAAAGTGCCCATTTTTCACAAGTCCTATGTTTTTTCTATGGCCTTGTGGAGTTGCTTCGTTTTCCGAAAGTGCTGAAAAACGTCAATAACCACAGGATTTGGATGCCCCCCTACGCATACTGCTCCCGAAAGTACCTCAACAAATCAAAATCCCGCTCATCAAAAGAATCACTCAAAGAAAATAAGGAGCGAATGCGATCTAAGCGAAATTCTCGATAGGCATCGCGCAACCGACACCAAGCAATTAGCACCCAATTACCTTGTGAATGATAAAGCGCCATCGGTTCAATCAAGCGATTCGTCAATTCTTCTTTGCTAATCGAAAGATATTGTATTTTTAATACTTTGAAATGGGTGATGGCGAGTTGGATGGCGGAGAGCCATCGGCTGGTGGTTTTTTGCTCAAAATTAT
>JALVCY010000164.1 GCA_027009605.1 Saprospiraceae bacterium | reverse complement strand
CTTACTTTTTTATTTTATTTCTTACCTAGTGCAAAATTGACCCCGCCAGCGGGGGACATACACGACTTACATACACGGCGTACATACACGGCGTACTTACACGGCGTACTCAATTCTAAATTCTAAATTCTAAATACTCAATACTTAACTCTCAATACTCACCGCTCAAATTATAGCGTTTTCTTCTATTATTACCAAGGAATTTGTGCAACGGTGCGTTGCACTATTATTACTTCCCGATTCTTTTTAAAGGGGGCGAATTCGACCACTTTAAAAGTGAGTTCACTCCGAAAAGTATTCTATTCTAAAACCACCAAATTTTATTCTGTTTGGAGATTTTGTTCAACTGTTCAACTGTTCAATCGAAGATGCTGGAAATCAACTAGTTATGTGCAATCAGTTGAACGATTGAACGCTTGAACAATTGAACAGACTGCATGCTTCCAGAATAAAATTTGGCAATTTCCCCAACCATTTCAAAAACCCGACTTTTCGGAGCAGACTCAAAAGTTAATTAGGGCATATTCGTTTAAATCCCGTTCTACCCGACAAGGTAAGAATAGTATAGGCTCTTGATTGCTCTTACAGGAAAATATGGGGATAAGCAGGTGTTTTATGCTCATTTTTCAAATTTTAATGCGTTATATTTTTTAGTTGCTTGCTTAACGGTATCCAAAAAATCATCAAAACTCGGGCTGTCCACCGGAATCATATTGGTCTGCATGGTTTTATAATCGATTTCCCATGCCCTTATAAAGGCTGATGGTGGAATAGGGTCTAAGTTTGGAGGATATAACGTATTATAATCAATTCCACGCATAGCATTAAATCGAGCTCTATGTTCTTTGATAGATACTATTAGTTTTTGGTTAAAGGCTTTGTCTTTATGTTTGCTGTTGTAGATTTTTGAAATATCGTATAAATGCCTGCTCAGGTATAAAAATTAATTTCTTCCATTTATAGAGCCTTTGCCATTATCTCTGCAATCCATTGTGGTGCCAAGGCAATGTCGTGTTTTAAATCTTGTTTATCTTCTTTTAATAGCAGGTTTTGTATTCTTTCTAATTCGTGCGGTGTCGCCTTGTCTTTACCTATTTCTTTTAGCGCTTGCACTACCAGTTTACTTATCTTTCCTTTTAACGCAAGGTTTTTTGGTGTGGTTTTTTTGAACTGAATGGTGCGTTTACCAATTTTTATCGTTCGTGGAGAACCATCTGTCAAATACACGATACGCAAAGGCACCTGAGTTGATAAACCCAAGGCATTTAGTGCATAAGCACCCGTAGGCAATAAGCGTGCTTTGTCGCGTTTGGCAATGGCAATAGCCACTTCTTCAGCTGTTGGCAACACATCTTGATTGAGCAGCTTGCTAAAGGTAGGTTTTACATAGATGCCACGTGCTAAGCGGTGTACCTTTTTGGCTTTTACCAAACGGTGAAGTGCCGTATGAACAGCACCATTGCTGCCTAATGGTAAAAAATCTTCTATAAACAGAATCGTACCTGCTTTGGCATTTTGAATTTGTTTGGCAACTTTATCATCTACACTTTTCATTATACAAAGATAATGTATTTTGTAAGTTATTTACAACTATTTGTAAGTTTTATATGCAATAAAACTTACAAGTAATTTTAAAATAGTTACAATATTAGTCTTTATTTGCTCCAATAGTCTTTCTCAACATAGAAAGAACCCAACAAAAAACAAAGAAAACAAGTCAATTTGTTCCACTTTTCGGCGTTATCAATTGGTCATTAGATGAGTCCCATTATGAATCACCATTTCAGAGCACTTCACGCCAATTTATTAGCCTATCGCATCCTTTTTAGCTATTGGAAACTACACCTTTACAGTAAGTTTTTGGGGGCGGAGTATAAGGCGAAGAAGCTGCCCCAATTACATCGAAAAAATGCCCGGTTACTGAAAGACGGAATCACCAATTTAGGGGGGCTTTTCATTAAGGTGGGGCAACTTTTGTCCATTTTATCCAATTTTTTGCCGGAAGCTTTTAAAGAGCCGCTGGAATCTTTACAGGATAATCTGCCCCCCAAATCCTTTGCAGAAATCAATCAAATTTTCCGCAAGGAGATAGGGAAGGATATTGCCGAAGTCTTTTCGTCTTTCGACAAAACTCCCATCGGTATCGCCTCCATCGGGCAAACGCATCGAGCCACTTTGCCGGATTCCACTCAGGTCGTCGTCAAAATCCAGCACCGGGATATTGCCCAAATGGCGAAAATAGATTTGGCCATTATCAAAAGCTTGGTCAAACAAATCTCTTGGATTTTTTCTGTCAAAGGGCTTAATTACTTGTACGAACAAATCCATTTGATGATTAATGAAGAGTTGGATTATCACCATGAAGCGCAAGCCGCCGCTATCATTGCTGAAAATCTAAAGTCGGATAAATCCGTTTTTGTCCCCCCTATTTTTGCGGAATATTCGACCGCCCGGGTGTTGACTTCCACCTATTTTGATGGCGTAAAAATTACCAATCATCAAAAATTGGATGAATGGAATATTGATAAAAAAGGCCTTGCGGAAAAACTGGTTTCCATCTATAGCCAAATGATTTTTGAACATGATCTCTATCACGCCGACCCACATCCCGGCAATATTCTTGTCAATCGGCAAGGCCAAATCTGTGTCATCGACTACGGCGCTGTCGCCAAATTAAGCCCGACCATCAAAACGGAATTACCCAAACTCATCATCGCCATCACCAAGCAGGATTCTGCTTCGGCTGTGGACGCACTCAAGAAAATGGGCTTTGTCGGTTCCGGACAAGAAGCGTCTATCTTCGCCCAAAATATCATCCAAATCGGCCAAGATTTTTTGCATAATGAAATAAAAATTGATCAATTTAATTTGGACGGAATCACCATTGATCCCCATTCCAAAGCCTTCTCCAGACTACTTAAACAGCTCAATCTCAAGGAGTTAGCCGCTTCTATCCAAATTCCGAAAGACTGGATTTTGCTCCAAAGAGCCTTGCTGCTCATCCTGGGCACGGCCAACCAATTGTCCCCCGAAATGAACCCCGTAGAAGTCGTCAAGCCCTACCTAAAAAAAATGATTATCACCCAAAGTGGCGGCTGGCGCAAAATAATCATAGATAGCCTAAAATCTCAAACAGCCACCCTAATCTCTCTCCCCAATTCCCTAAAAAGGACGCTGGACAAAGCCAACAAAGGAGAACTCCAAGTCCAAAATCCCAATCACATCAAAGCCCTAAACCGGCTCACCGGAAGCATCAAATCACTAGTTTATGTGTTGGCGAGTTTTGGTGGTTTTTATTTGTCTCATTTATATGCCGGCCGGCCGGAGGAGGCTTATTTCTTTTGGGGCGGCGTTTTGTTTTTGGTTTGGTTTGTTTTGGGAATGTGGCGCAAGGATACAGGAGCGGTTTAGCGGCATTCCGGTATAACGGTGTAACGGGAAGGTAGTCAAATACCTTGGGTTCTTTTTTGAGTAATTCCACACTTCTCAACTCATAACTCTGCAATCTTCAATCTTAATACCGGTTGGGAAATGCAGGATTTAAGATTTACGATTTTAGAAGTGATTAGATTTGGGTTTTTGATTTGATTATTCCATTGAAAGCCAAAGCAAAGTTGTCTTTTAGGTTGGTACTTCCGAATTCATTCGGGAGATGGAAAGATTTTTTCAGCCAAATAAATTTGGCTCTACCAACTCACCGCAACACCTTCATTCCCTCTACTCACAAACTTCAAAAATCTCCCGCCCCGTCACCTGACCATTTTGGTCAATCCAAAAGACTGCTGCTACGGGACAGCCTTTGGGGCCCACCGAGTCAGAATAAAACCGGTAGTCAAATCCAAAATCGTCCGGTTGGCCTAGTATTTTCTTTAGGATGCTGGTGTCTGCTTGCGCAGGAATTTGCCGGAAAGCTGCTTGCAAACTGGCAATGTCATGATACTTACGATAATGAGCCGCTGCATCCGGGGTAGAATGACAAGTAGCCGCAAGCAACAGACTTAGGGTGATGAATAATGTTTTCATGGTTTTGGTTTTTTATGAAACGCTAGGATTCAGGAGTTTATTGGCAGCGGCTATAGGTCGCTAGGACTGAAGCATGAAAGCAAATTCAGGTCAAGGGGCAAAGATGGCGGCAGCCAAACCCACAGGATGGTCAAACCACGAAAAATACGAAAAATTGAACGCCAAAAGCAACTAACGGTATAACGGTGTAACGGTGTAACGGTATAACGGGAAGGCAGGAAAGAGATCTTACTCCTTGAACGCCGAAGGCAACCAACGGTTTAGCGGTGTAACGGTGTAACGGTATAACGGGAAGGCAGGAAAGAGATCTTACTCCTTGAACGCCGAAGGCAACTAACGGTTTAGCGGTGTATCGGTGTAACGGTATAACGGGAAGGCAGGAAAGAGATCTTACTCCTTGAACGCCGAAGGCAACCAACGGTTTAGCGGTGTAACGGTGTAAC
>JALVCY010000163.1 GCA_027009605.1 Saprospiraceae bacterium | reverse complement strand
AAAGCTATCCGGCAGCCGGAAAGTGTATAATCTGGAAGTTCGGGATTTGCATAATTTCTTGGTGGGGGATTGTGGGGTTGTGGTGCATAATCTATGTGCGAAAATAATTGCGAAGATCAAAAAGATGACTCCTGCGCAATTGCAAAAGCATATTGATGACGGTTGGAGTTTTGTTATTAAATCTTCTGACGATGTAGCAGAGTTTTTTCAAACCCGAAGGTACTTTGAAGAATTAATGGTTGAATTTAGATACTTGAAGGAAGGATTGAAATCTACTAATCCTATTGCTAAGAACTTCAAAGCAGTAGATGCTTTTAAAGAGACCAGTAGAGAAGTTGTAAACGGTGTCACTGAAATAAAAGCAAGTATTGCGGTGAGTATGAAAACTACTAAGGTGAGTAGTGTTACAGATTGGTTAACAGCCAATAACAAAAAACACATTAAAGACCTAGTTTATAATCTTGGATTAGATAAAGGGATTTTATGGAAGAAGCACCTTATTAAGTATGAAAAAGTGCGTCTTGATATTTACATGCCGAAAAACGTTTTTACTACAGCAAAAAAGGCTGCTTGGGAAGGTTATCTTAGTGATTTGTATCCTACAATTGATTTTAATATTTCAACACTGGAAAAATACATGATAAACTAATGAGCTGGGATATCTTAAGAAAGAAGAAGTACGATACCATACATCCTTCTAAAGTAGAGATTATAACTTTGGTGGAATGGCAGGAATATGTTGATTCTGATCCTGAACTTATATGGGCGGAATTATCTCCAATGGCTGATGCATATAGAGCTGAAGGGAAAGAATGGGTTGCTAAATCAAGATTGAAACATGAAGCTTATTACGAGTTGAACAAGACAGGCTATGGTAATCTCAGATTTAAGTTTTTTAGACATTTTATATCAATAGATTGTGAGCGGCAAACACTAAAAAGAGTTGAAAAAATGTGGCAGGTTGCCAAGTATTTTGATGCATACTTATTTAAAAATGGAATTCGATTTACTGAAAAGAAGCTAGAAAAGCTTAGAGAGCAGTATCGAATAAAGAAAGAAGGTAGGAGAGCACCTAAAGAAAAGAAGTAGATTGTCTTTGCCGATGATTTGGCCATCTCCCCGGAACAGGTATCTTTGTGCACGAGTCCATAGATGTGTGGGCGATGGGCTTTGATAATGGGAGTTTATTAGCTTAAACTTAAAGAAAATGAAGAATCAAGACATACTAGATAACTTTGGAAGAAAGTTGATTAGTCAGATATTGGACAGGTATTATATGTGGACTCCGAAAGAGATAGATGACGGAATAACAAATCCAACTAGGGCTCATTTTAATGCCATTTTTAAGCAGTTGGATACTGAAAGTAAGCAAGAATTGAAAAACTACATATTGGAAGGACTAAATTCAATCATGTTTGATATGCTTTGCTTTTTTGAGGAGAATGAAGAGTTTAAATTGATTTATGAATCAGGAAATAAACAAGTTGATTTGGTGAAGATAAGTGAAAATTTAAAAGCTGAGCTAATAATAGAAGGAGGCTGGATAGATCGGTTTAGTGAGTATCGAGATAAGATAGATGAGCCCCCTAATTAGTGGTAAAAGTAAATGAATAAGATGAGGAATCTCTAATGTTTTCCCAGTCGTTCTTTGACAGGCCCACTACCGCTTCCAAAAAATCCCATCCGCCGAAAACCCGTCCGATGATTTGGCCATCTCCCCGGTAACAGGTATCTTTGTGCACGAGTCCACAGATGTGTGGGCGATGGGCTTTGAAACTACGAATTTGATTGATAAAGCCACGTTGCTCAAGAATTAAAGCCCGTAATAAAATTTTGTTTTGTTTACCTTAAGTCCCCTTTATAAGGGGATAGTTGGGGTTAAAAATAAGGAAGAAAACAAAACAAAATTTTGTGGAGCCAAGAGAAACCCCCAACATCCAACTTTTTTGCGTAAGCTACTGCCTAGATGCCCGATGGCAAATAATATCGCCTAACCAAACGTTTAGGAACAACAAATACATTATTGATGCCGGTAGCAAAAGGTTTAGGGATGGGGCTAGTTATTCTAACTAGCATTTGGTTAATTTCTTGTTTTGACTCGCAAACTAAAGAACCTCAAGAAGAAATAGGTTCCCATACTGATGCCCAGCAAAAATTACCAAAAATAAACATGCCAAAAAGGAGTGCGAATCACAAAATAAGTTATAACTTGGTCAACCCGATATCGCAGACGAAAATATTTATAAATAAATTGCCCCAAAAGTATGAGTTAACCACAGAAAGGTTTTATCCTTCATTTTCTTTGTTTGGATTCCGAGGGAACTCTAAACGTTTCACCATTCTTTGTTCACAGAATATCGGAGTGGATGGCTTACGTAGCATTAAAGATAGTTTGGAGCGAAAATCTACGGAAAAAGTTGTGTATTACTCGCCAAATAGGCTAACTTTTAGTGAGAATACTTACAATGATAATATTGTGGATGTTTGTTTAATCAAGAATGCGACCATTCGCTTTATTCGGGAGGATACTTCGTCCCCATCCAATACCGAGATAGCCAATTTGCTAAAAGAAATTAGGGTGGATAAGGTGGCTTTTGTTGATTCCTTTTTAATGGACATGAAAGATTTGAAAGCCAACATAAAGTTCCCCAAAAACCTTGACATACTAAGCATCCTAGGTGAAAGTAAATATGTCAATATTGAATTTGTTGATGAGACGAATTCAAAATACACGTTGTATTTTACAAATGATTCCATTTATTATGCAACTGATTTTATTACACGCCGGGAATACTCCAGATACCGGCATGTGCTAGATAGTTTAGCTAAAAGCCCGGATTTAAAGAGATATATTACTGATATTCAGGGCAATAAATATATTTTTAATCATCATGGGCTGACTTTTTACTCTCCGAGCAGAACGATTATATTGTACGGAGAGTATATAAATGACCTTCTGGCAAATGATGAGCTTGAAAATTATCGAAGCATACTTAGTGGATTTGGTTTTCAAGCTTTGAGTCCGCTTGATGAATAAAAATAAAGTCCATGTTGGCACTCATGTTGCCAATAATCTCACCTTCCCCCAAGTAAAACTCATACTACGCTGGTTAAGCCTTTTTCGTCTGAATCAGGATTCTCAGAATTTCAGGATTTACAGAATGCCACACGGGACGTATGCAGAAATCTTGCAAAGGTGTCTATTCTTTACCCATGCCCCAATCCTGTAAATTCTCTAATCCTGTAAATTCTGATTCTGACAATTACCGAATGCCACACGGGACGTACGCTAGAATCTTACAAAGGTGTCTATTCTTAACCAATGCCCCAATTCTGAAAACTCTCTAATCCTGTAAATTCTGATTCCGACAATTACCGAATGTCACACGGGACGTATGCAGAAATTTTGCAAAGGTGTCTATTCTTAACCAGTGCCCCAATCCTGTAAATTCTCTAATCCTGTAAATTCTGATTCTGACAATTACCGAATGCCACACGGGACGTACGCTAGAATCTTGCAAAGGTGTCTATTCTTAACCAATGACCAAACTCTGAAGATTCTCTAATCCTGTAAATTCTGATTCTGACAATTGCAGAATGCTGAGCAGGTAGATAGTATTTTCATAAAAGTGTTAGCGGCTGACTTTAGAGACAATTTCTCGGATTACTCCGAAATACTAGCGCTACCACGTCCGGATGTAGTAGCTCCATCTAACCCTTTGCTTCATCACGTAGTACCTACTCCTAGCGGTGTAGAATTGGGCTTCAAATTCAGCGAAAGTGATGATGTGGTTCTCCATGAATTTCAGCGCAAGCAGAAAAAGGGGGGCAGTTGGCAAACCATCCAAAATATTCCTATCGAGCAGGCCCAGCAATTCGCCACAGACAACCATGAGCTCTATGTGGATGATGATCCTTTGCAACGTAGAGACTATCTCTATCGGTTGGTCGCTATTGATGCCAGCGGTAATATAGCTTCTTCCAAGGTGATGTCGGCTCGACCGTTTGATAATGGTGAACGCGGGCAAATCACTAATTTCCAAGTGGCTGTACAGTATAAATTACTAGATCCGGATAACATTCCCAATGGTGAAGCCTACAAGTATATGCTGGAGATGATACGCACTTACGAAGAGTACGGCACGATCCATAAAGATGATTTAAAATATCTAGTGATTCTTAATGTAGTTACCAAGCAGGAGTATGAATTTTTAATGTCTTCTCAGCCTTATGAGATCTATGCTTTTCTTAAAGAACGCTTTCGCAAAATATGGGGCAGTGACCTAAAATCCCAAATCGAACTCTCCTGGTCTTATGATGCCGAAAATGACCAACTAGTTGATTATCAGATATTTAGGATTGTAAAAGGCTCGGCGCTGGCACTCTACAAGACCATTCCCAAAGAAGAACTCAGCGGCAATTATTGGGTCGATGATGATACCAAAGCCGGCCGCCGATATGTCTATCAAATTATGGCCCG
>JALVCY010000162.1 GCA_027009605.1 Saprospiraceae bacterium | reverse complement strand
CCAAAATCATAACTTTGTTGGACTGCCGGTAAAGGATAGAATTCCTGTAGGGTATCCGTTGTGATGTTCCATGTAGTATCGGTAATCGTCGCTTGAACAAGGGAACTGGTATCTGTGGAATACCAATAGTAGTAGCCTTCATCATTGGAGTAGATGGTGTCTCCTGTGGAAATGGATATAGGGATGTTGGGGAGTGTCTCGTCATTATTGTCTTTTATGCCATTTTGATTGTGGTCATAGAAAACGATTCCGTTTGCATTGCACGAGATACTATTTGGGTCTAGCTTTATTTTCAACTTGTGGTATAAGCTGTCGCAGCCTACCTGACTAAAAATGGTATCTAGGAAGTATGTTGTAGGTCCAACATATAGCTTGCCATCGTAAAGGACTTGCTCTTCGGGACAGTTAATGAGTCTTATTTCGGTGTCGTGTATGGGTTGGATTTGTTCTATTTTTGCAACTAGTCTGATGCTGTCACAACCAAGTACTGAACTAATTGCTCCAACTTGATAGGTTCCCGGAAATGTAAATTTGTAGCCATCATAGGTAATGGTGTCATTGGGTTCAAAGCATGCGCTGAAGACGATGGCTTTGGGTATGGGATTGGGTCCCGGTAAAATATGAATCTGCAAAATGGTGTCGCAGGCTCCATTTTTGCCTTGAAGTTGATACTGAAAATCTCCACTCTCCGTAAAGCAAAATAGACCATTCATTACGCTTGTTACGGCAAATCCATCTGCATAGCATAGTGTACTGGTGAGATGAATGGTATCTTGTTGATTATTAGAGACTTGTACGATAGTATCGGCTTGGCAAGGTTCTCCGGGTTTTATATAATTGCCGCTTTCCAGGTTGCAATCAGAAGAAACAATTTGGGGTAAGGTCTCAACAACAGTAGAGTCAAAATAGGCAGATTTAGAAGTCCAAAGACCATTCGTGTTAGAATAGCAAATTATTGTACTATCCTGATAGTCGTAGGTGAATTTATGACCGGGTGCATTTTCAATTTTATGGATGAGGGTGTTGCCATCCCAGATAGCCGATTGATTGCCACTTTGTAGCAAGATATGATTGTTGGTTACGGTTAATCTGGGTGTGGCTCCTTCAGAAAAAACAGATATGTTTACAGTGGTGTCAGCACCAATATCTGAAAAGCCATAAAGATGAGTACCATCGAAAGAATAGAATAGCCCATCATGATAAAGAACGCTTATTTCTGGTACCGTTAATGTGTCCCAGGTTAATCCATTATCATGAGAAACAACAAGATTGCGTCCATATATTTGTTCGCAATATTCAATCGTGCCATAGACAAAAATAGTACTGTCGGAGTAGGTGACTTCCTTCATGTTCAATTGACTTTCGTTCAGGTTAAAGGCATTTAGCAATACTCCATTTGTGTCGAGGATGTTGATATTTGGGTTGTTTTTGACCCTAATGGCTAAGTGGTCACCTTGAGCAGAGATAATTTCATTATAGGAATACGGATAGGACTTTATGGTTTCCCAATGTTTTGTATTCTGATTAAATTTTTGTAAATCTTGAAAGTTAAATCTAATAAGTGTTTGGTTGTTGATGTTAATGACTTTTGAAAATCTATTCAAACTGAGCTCGGAATAAGTTGTATCTAATTGGAACTGATCTGTACATGTTTTTCGATACACTGAACCATTTGAAGAGACAAGTAAATTCTGATTAAGATGGAAAACATAATCAATATTGTCAGCCGCCAGCCCTTTCGGGAAAAACGCTTCCCATGTTACGGCATTGTCGAAAGACCGATACATGATGCCGGCTTGTTCTGTCGTGACTAGAATGATTCCATCAAATGCATAAAAATCTCTGGGCTTGGGACCATTAAGAATGGGCGGTAAAAATGGATTAAAATCAACACCGTTTGTGCTTAGCCAGAAATCATTTTCGTAGGGATGAATAATGTGCAATCCATTTTTAATATTATAGGTTGATGATCCAGTTGGAAAGGATGAGGAGATAGCGGTAGATGACCAAGTTTGCCCTAAGTCATTTGATACAAATAAAACACCATCATGGGTGAGAATGTAAATCTTACCTTCATAAAAAATGGGACTTTGGGCATGGTTTATGGCCGTACTTTTTTCCGAAAGGATATCAAGATTTTGGTCAGACAACAAATAAATAGTTGGTGGGGTGTTGTAGTCGTAGGAAACACTGATAAAATAATCATCGGAGTGGCCTATAATATTGCGTGCTAGTTTTATGTTTTCATGTTTATAATTGAGTGGAGATTGATCGTAGGCATAGCGGCTTAATAGGATTTCGGTGGTTGTGTCATTGTTAATAAATCGTAGCTTTAAGTTATGCGATAATGGACTATTACCATAGGAAGACCACCCACTATTTCCTGTTTGATAAAAGCTTAATTGACTACCATCATTTAAAAATTTTGTATTGAAGTCACAGCTTGTTTTATAGTTAGAATGTTGGGAAACGACATTGAGTCCGCCGGAATTTCCTATTATCTGCCGTTGACAGCCATCATAAGCTACAACAACGTTTTGTTTGTAATAGGCGCCAAGCCCGCAATTGGTATTAGTGTGAGAAGAAATTTGTTGGTCAATGATAATCACACTATCACTGCTTGTCATGTTGGTATTTTTTTCGTTTTGGTGCATTTTGCTACAAAAAGTCCAGTGTGAACCAAAGTCTGAGCTCGTATAGATTCCACTCGATGTATAGGCATAGAACGTATCGCCTTGCTTGGTGATGCCTTGGACTACTCCTGTAATATCAAAATTTCTTTTCCAAGGTATTGATGGTTGTGCGAGAATAAAGGAGGAGAGCACTACGAATAGGAAAGTGGAGAGTTTTGTTTTCATGATTTCTTTTTTTGATATGGCATACAGTTTAGATTCTGGCTGTGTGCACTTAAATAAAATTCATCAATGCGGGATATTACGAAAGTAATGGTCTGAATAATATTAGGCAAATACATTATTCATGGTTTGTAGAGCTATTTTGATGCTTGTCATCACTATAGGCAACTGATTATCAGCGTCTTGTGAGTTATTATTCTTGAAATTGTAGAAATTGCACCTTCATTTTTTCGGTAATAAAAACACAACAAACTTTTTGTTTCAATCAAATAGTTGTATATTTGCGCATATCAATACGCTATTATCAATTAATTTTCCTTCAGGATATTGGGGAAAAAGCTAGATCTATTAACCAATCAAAACTATTTAGAATGAAAAATCCAATCTTGGGCGACCAGCTCGTAAAAACAGTCGTCACACTCATTGATGAAGCAAAAATTCGAGTGGCTTCTACTATTAATAGCGAATTAACCTTGCTATACTGGCACATCGGAAAGGAAATTAATGCCTATTTACAGACAGCCGATAAGGGTTATGGAAAAAAGGTAACTGACGCTTTGAGCAAACAACTAACAGCTCGCTATGGAGCCGGGTATTCGCGAAGAAACATTTATAACTTTATGTTATTCAATGAGTTATATCCTAATGAGTCAATTGTGCACACACTGTGTGCACAATTGAGTTGGTCACACATTCGAAGTGTGATTTCCATCAAAGATACCCTAAAAAGAGCATTTTACATCCAAATGTGTCAATACGAGCGATGGAGTGTCCGCACGTTACAAAATCGGATTTCCAGTAGATTGTATGAGCGGACAGCCATTAGCAAAAAGCCTGAGCAAACGATTGTCAATGACTTGGAACAACTCAAATCCAAACAAAAGATGTCGGCAGATTTGATATTTAAGGATCCGTATGTGCTGGACTTTTTGGGCTTGAAGGACACGTACAGTGAAAGGGACTTGGAGAGTGCGATTTTGGTACATTTGCAAAAATTTATTGTGGAGCTAGGGACAGACTTTGCTTTTATTGCCCGGCAGAAGCGCATCATTATTGACAACGAAGATTTTTATATTGATTTGCTTTTTTATCACCGTGGGTTGAAGAGTCTGGTGGTGATTGATTTGAAATTGGATAAGTTTAAGGCCAGTTACAAAGGGCAGATGGAATTGTATCTAAGGTGGCTAGAAAAAAATGAAAGGAGAGAAGGGGAAGGAAAGCCAATCGGTCTAATCCTTTGCAGCGAAAAATCCCCCGAACAAATCGAATACCTTTTGCTAGATACGGATGAGCAAATAAAAGTATCGGAATATTTTACTCAACTACCGGACAAAAAACTATTGAGTGAAAAATTGGAAAAGGCTATTGCTTTGGCTAAGAGCCGGATGGGAAAAGATAAAGATTGCTAAGCTCACAGAGAAGGTCAACCGAAAGCCTAGGTACAGAATAGGAACGATACGGATGGGCACGGATTTTTTATCTGGATCGGCGACTTCAGTCGCCTAGTTTGTTGTTTAGTGAACTTGGCGACTGAAGTCGCCGTTACAGTAACTCAATTGTGCACACACTGTGTGCACAATTGAGTTGGTCACACATTCGAAGTATGATTTCCATCAAAGACACCCTAAAAAGA